>NZ_JBWKDT010000005.1:255271-404213 GCF_056435785.1 Streptomyces sp. NPDC043870 | reverse complement strand
TCCCCCCCCCACCCCCCCACCCTCCCCCCCCCCCCCCCCCCCCCCCCCCCCCCCCCCCCCCCCCCCCCCCCCCCCCCCCCCCCCCCCCCCCCCCCCCCCCTCCTCCCCCCCCCCCCCCCCCCCCCCCCCCCCCCCCCCCCCCCCCCCACCACACCTAGGGCGCGCTCCGCTGACCCGGGAGCGCCGGACGGCCCGGGGCATAGGCGTCGGAGCCGGGCTTTCCCGGTTCCGAGGGAGCACCGGGGGCCGTCGCCGTCGCCGTGGCGGGCCGCCTCGCGTGCGCGGATGCCTGCTGGGGCACGACCGCCTCCGCCACCGGGGCGGGGCCGGAGTCGCCCTGCGGGCGCCGGGCCCGGTAGGCGGCCCGGTATGCCGCGGGGGACGAGCCCAGCTGGCGGCGGAAGTGGCCGCGCAGCGCCACCGGGGAGCGGAAGCCGCAGCGGCCCGCGACCTCGTCGACCGAGTAGTCGGAGGTCTCCAGCAGCCGCTGCGCCTGCAGCACCCGCTGGGTGATCAGCCACTGCAGGGGAGCGCTCCCGGTGAGCGAGCGGAACCTGCGGTCGAAGGTCCGCCTGCTCATGTACGCGCGCGCCGCCAGGGTCTCCACGTCGAACTGCTCGTGAAGATGCTCCAGCGCCCAGGCCACGACCTCGGCGAGCGGGTCGGAGCCGATCTCCTCTGGTAAAGACCTGTCGAGATAGCGCTCCTGCCCGCCACTGCGCCGCGGCGGCACGACCAGCCGGCGGGCCAGCGCCCCGGCGGCCTCGGTGCCGTGGTCCGTCCGCACGATGTGCAGACAGAGATCGATGCCCGCCGCGGTCCCGGCGGAGGTGAGGACGTCGCCGTCGTCGACGAAGAGCTCGCGCGGGTCGACATGGACCGACGGATAGCGCTTGGCGAGCGTCGGTGCGTACATCCAGTGTGTCGTCGCCGGGCGGCCGTCCAGCAGCCCCGCGGCGGCCAGCACGAAGGCGCCCGTGCACAGTCCGACGATGCGGGCGCCCTCCTCGTGGGCGCGGCGCAGCGCGTCGAGTGCCTCCGGTGGCGGTGGCGACGTGATGGACCGCCAGGCCGGGACCACGACGGTGCCGGCTCTGCCGATCGCCTCCAGCCCGTACGGCGCGGTGAGTTCGAGGCCGCCGGTGGTCCGCAGCGGTCCGTCCTCGCCGGCGCACACGAGCAGCCTGTAGCGGGGAACTCCGGCGTCCTGGCGGTCGATTCCGAACACCGAGAGCGGAATGGAACTCTCGAAGATGGGGCCGCCGCTGAACAGCAGCACCGCGACGACTTCGCGGCGGCGGCGCCCGGAAAGTTTCCGCGCGGCCTCCGGTGCGGCGGAGTCCTGACTCATGACGCTAAGCCCCCCTCGGTGTTCGCGTCTCCCCGTTCTTGTCGGGCCTGTCGCTCCTGCACGTTTCCCCTCGGTTTTGCACAAGTCCCCAGACTTCGATACTCATGATCGAATCTACTGCGTCCGGTGGTGCCGGCGTGACAAGTTCTCGATCCGGCACATTGTCGACAAGGCAACTTGGCGCGAAGCATTCGATCACGAAGCGTTCCACTCACGGGCCGCGCAGGGAAGTGCGCATGGCGCGCATGGCCCGTCCCCGTAGGGTGTGAGCGGCCCGTGCGGTCCTTTCTTCCCTGGTGACAAGGGGGTTCGCGGGCCATTTCGGCAAGGATCGGTCGTGGCCGTGAAGTTGGCTGAAAACATACGGGTGCGTGCGTACGAAACCGTCAGTCTCTCGGCGCATTTCGTGCGCGCCGGGAACCGCCCTTGCGCGCCCTCGCCCGTACGGGGCGTGCTGCCGCCCGTTCCGACCGGCGCAGCAGCACCCGGCAGGCGGCGGTCACGGCGGCCAGTTCGAGCGCGACGACCGCGGCCCCGCCGACGGATGTGCCGTACACCACGAGGACGACGGGGACCAGGACGCAGCTGAAGGCCGCCCAGCGGACCACGTCGCCAACGGAGTCCGCGGGGGCGTTCGGCATCTCCGCGGGCGTCGTACGCTCCTGCGGCGGCACGGCGGGCGGAACCCCCCACGGTTCGGTCGCCGGTCCGGCCGCCGGCTCAGTCGCCGGTTCGTCCGGCGTCGTCGGCACCGCCTGCCGCGACGCCCTTCGGCTGCCGCGCCACGGCGTCGGGGCGGGGCGCTGCCCCCGTGCGGCGACGGAGGCGCGGTCGGCCGGTGTTGCGGGCACGGAGGCTCCCTGGGGGCGGCGGGCGGATCCGTGTACCAACGAGGAGCGGCTCCTCCGGTCACTGCTGCCGCATCGCCGGTACCGCCGGACAACGGGCGTCACCGGTGAAGCCTGTACGGTGCAGGCGCCATTGCCATACAGAGCGTGCTCGTGCATGCTCCCTGGAACGCAAGCACCCTGGAACGCCGTGAGTAGGGCCGCGAGCTCTGGGCAGGGGAGGAGTGTCGCCGTACCCTTGGGGGTATGGGCTTGGGAAGATGATTCCCGGACACAGCTCCGCCGCCAACCGTCGCCCTCCCATGAGGATCTGAACGCCGAGACACCGATGGCCGGTCACGAATTCCCCGAACCCGCGGACCGCAAGCAGGTCGCCGACTTCCGGTCGGATCTGCAGGCGGCGGAACAGTCACGCCATTCCTGCGATCCCGCCTTCCGGCACGGAGTCGTCGTCGGCTTCGACGGATCGACGTCCAGTGAGCGAGCGCTCGCGTACGCCATCGGCATGGCCAGGCGCTCCGGTTCCGGCCTGATCATCGTGCATGTCGCCAACCGTCTTCCCACGACCGTGTGGGCGGGCTGCGAGCCGCCGGTGTTCGTCGACGTACCGGACCACCGCACCGAAGTCCTCGGGCTGGAACTGGCCTGTGCCGACTATCTCTCCGAGGTGCCGTGGATCCTCGTGGAGCGTGGTGGCGACATCTGCCATGAGCTCGAGGAAGTCGGCCGAGAGTATTCGGCGGATGCGATCGTCGTCGGGTCCACGCACGGCATCGTCGGGCGCATTTTCGGCTCCGTGGC
The DNA here is from genome assembly GCF_056435785.1 of Streptomyces sp. NPDC043870. Lineage (NCBI taxonomy): Bacteria > Bacillati > Actinomycetota > Actinomycetes > Kitasatosporales > Streptomycetaceae > Streptomyces > Streptomyces sp. NPDC043870. The sequence continues at coordinate 401,213 of NZ_JBWKDT010000005.1, read as the reverse complement.
CGGCCGGCTGGCACGCCGTGCGCAGCGGCCCGTCATCGTCATCCCGTAACCCCCGCCAGGCCCGCGCGTCACCCCTCGTTCGCCCAGGTCGGGCCGAGATCATAACTTTTTGACGACCGTCAAATCTACTCGTCCGTACAGGTGGATTGTGCGCTTGTGAAGGGTACATAAGGGTGGCTGGGAAACAGCACCAACGCGCGCATGAAGGGAGCCCGCCGTGGACAACGAAGTCTCCGCGGGAAGCGCCACGTCAACCACTCTCGGCCACCTCGCACTGGGCCTGACTCTGCTGGCCTTCGGTATCGGCCACACCGGTGTGATCGACAACGTCGCGGCATCCGACGCCGCGTCACTCGCGACCTGGGTGGGCGGGGTCGCACTGTTCATCGTCGGGTTGCTCGAGTTCCGTTCGGGCAACGGCGGTACGGGTACGGCCTTCGCAGGCCTCGGCGCCTTCTGGTTCACCTGGGGCACCGGCGTCGGCACGGAGGTCTCGGCGGAGGCCGCGGGACTCTTCCTGCTGCTGTTCGCGCTGCTGGCACTCACCCTCACCGCCGCCTCCGGCGGCAGCGGGCTCTTCGGTCAGGGCGTGTACGGGCTGCTGTTCGTCTCGATGCTGCTTCTCGCCATCGCGTCTCTCGCGGGGAACGACGGCCTCGCGAAGGCCGGCGGCTGGGTCGGCGCGGTCGCGGGCCTCGCGGCCTGGTACGGCGCCACGGCGGCGCTGGCGCACTGGCCCACTTTCACCGGGCGCGCTGCCGGCCGGGGGGTGACGGCCACCGGCTGAGCGGCCACAGGCCGGCGTGAGGGCGACGCCGGCGACGAAAAGGGCGACCCCCTCTGCGCGCTGGTGGCGTGCGCAGAGGGGGTCGCCGCACCTCCCTGCGGCTGAGCCGCCGCCGCTCTCGCGGACGTGGTTGCTCGCCGAGGGGGTTGCTCAATCGTCGCTGCCGCTGTCGCGGGCGGGACCTACTCCACCGTGACGGACTTGGCCAGGTTGCGCGGCTTGTCGATGTCCCGGCCGAGGGCCAGGGCCGTGTGGTAAGCGAGGAGCTGGAGCGGGATGCCCATGAGGATCGGGTCCAGCTCGTCCTCGTTCTTCGGGACCAGGATGGTGTGGTCGGCCTTCTCCTGCTCCTGGTGCGCGACCGCGAGGATCCTGCCGCTGCGGGCCTTGATCTCCTCCAGCGCGGCGCGGTTCTTCTCCAGCAGGTCGTCGTTCGGGACGATGGCGACCGTCGGCAGCGCCGGCTCGATGAGCGCCAGCGGGCCGTGCTTCAGCTCGGAGGCCGGGTAGGCCTCGGCGTGGATGTAGGAGATCTCCTTGAGCTTCAGGGAGGCCTCGAGCGCCACCGGGTAGCCGCGGACCCGGCCGATGAACATCATCGACTTGGCGTCGGCGTACTCGGCCGCCAGCTTCTTGATCTCGTCCTCGGACTCGAGGATCTCCGAGATCTGGGCGGGCAGCTTGCGCAGGCCCTCGATGATCCGCTTGCCGTCGGCGACCGACAGGTCGCGGATGCGGCCCAGGTGCAGCGCGAGCAGCGCGAAGGCGACCACGGTGTTCGTGAAGCACTTCGTCGAGACGACGCAGACCTCGGGGCCGGCGTGCACGTACACGCCGCCGTCCGTCTCGCGGGCGATCGCGGAGCCGACCACGTTGACCACGCCCAGGACGCGCGCGCCCTTGCGCTTGAGCTCCTGGACGGCGGCCAGCACGTCGTACGTCTCACCGGACTGCGAGACGGCGATGTAGAGGGTGTCGGGGTCCACGACCGGGTTGCGGTAGCGGAACTCGGAGGCCGGCTCGGAGTCCGCGGGGATACGGGCCAGGGACTCGATGAGCCCGGCGCCGATCAGACCCGCGTGGTACGAGGTGCCACAGCCGAGGATCTTGACGCGGCGGATGCCGCGGGCCTCGCGGGCGTCCAGGTTCAGACCGCCCAGGTGCACGGTGGAGAACCGGTCGTCGATGCGGCCGCGCAGCACGCGGTCGACGGCGTCGGGCTGCTCGGAGATCTCCTTGTGCATGTACGTGTCGTGGCCGCCCATGTCGTACGAGGCGGCCTCCCACTCGACGGTCTCGGGGGTGGCGGTGGTCGTCGTGCCGCTGGTGGTGTAGGTCCGGAAGTCGTCGGCCTTCAGGGTGGCCATCTCGCCGTCGTTCAGGGTGACGACCTGGCGGGTGTGGGCGATCAGCGCGGCGACGTCGGAGGCGACGAGCATCTCCTTCTCGCCGATGCCGAGGATGACGGGGGAGCCGTTGCGGGCGACCACGATGCGGTCGCTGAAGTCGGCGTGCATGACGGCGATGCCGTAGGTGCCCTCGATGACCTTGAGCGCCTCGCGGACCTTCTCCTCCAGGGTCTCGGCCTGGGAGCGGGCCACCAGGTGGGTGATCACCTCGGTGTCGGTCTCGGAGACGAAGACGACGCCCTCGGCCTCCAGCTTGGCGCGCAGCTCGACGGCGTTGTCGACGATGCCGTTGTGGACGACGGCGACCTTGTTCTCGGGGTCCAGGTGCGGGTGCGAGTTGATGTCGCTCGGGGCGCCGTGGGTGGCCCAGCGGGTGTGGGCGATGCCGGTGGTGCCGGTGAAGCGCTTGGGGACCCGGGCCTCCAGGTCGCGGACGCGGCCCTTGGCCTTGACCATCTTCAGGCCGGGGGCCTTGGGACTGGTGATCACCATGCCCGCGGAGTCGTAACCCCGGTACTCCAGCCGCGCCAGGCCTTCCAGCAGCAGCGGCGCGACATCCCGCTTCCCGATGTAACCGACAATTCCGCACATAGAGCTATGCCCCTCCGAAGACGTTCAGGTGTGTGCTCAGCCATAGACGATGCGCCGCAGCTGCCGGAGCGAGAGCTCGGGCGGCGCTACGGCGCGGTGTGGCAGCTCGGCTGCGATCCGCTCGAAGATCTCCGTGTTCACGGCTCCGCCGGCCTGTAGCTCGCGGTGGCGGCGGCGGACGAATTCCTCGGTCGTCTCGTCGAAGAACGCCAGCACATCGAGTACCACCCGGGCTGCCTCACCGCGCTGGAGCGCGGTGCTGCGCACCAGGTGGTCGACGAGGTCGTCATGCGACGAGCGGCGTTCGAGCACCCGTAGATACTGAGGGCTTCCCCCGGCCTTGCGCAAGAATCCTGCCCGAATTCGGGCAGGAACCTGCGTGATCATGCTTACAGTGGGGATTTACGCCCTCTTTATATACGCCCGAGGACGGCCCTTGCATGCGGCTGAGGGCTGCCTTTACATGCGCCTGAGGACGGCCTGCTTGGCCGTGGAGAACTCCTCGTCGGTCAGTATCCCGGCCTGGTGCAGCTCACCCAGCTCGCGCAGTCTCCGCAGCAGCACATCATGGTCGTCGGCCGGGGGCGCGGCGGAGGGTGCGGCGTCCTCCGGGGCGTACGGATGCGGCATCCGTGCCGCCACGGCCGCCGCGACCAGCGCCATCAGCGGATCCTTGCGGAAGCCCCACAGCTCCACGGCGTGCGGATCGTACTTCGGGGCGGGCGGCGAGCCGATCTTGGACACCCGGAACCGGAGGTAGCCGTTCTCCAGGCCGGCCGCGGGCAGCCACTCCACCGCCTCGACATCGTCGAGGTCCAGGACGCGGGCTCCGCCGGAGGACTTGGACTCCTCCGTCTTCCAGTTCCACTCCAGCCGGATCCGCTCGCCGTCGAAGGTGACGGTGCCGTCACCCGCGCCCACGGTGATCGGCAGGGCGGGACCGGGGAGCAGATACGCGCTCGCCGGGCCCTTCTCGATCTGCTCCAGCAGCAGCGCGTTGCGCACCTCGTCGACGAGATACTCGGCCACACCGGCGCGGTCGTTCGACACCGTCAGCTGGTACGGGTCGGAGCCGTCCTCGAGCGTGCCCTGGGTGATCTGGAGCAGCGGATCGGCGCCCTCGCGCAGCCGTAGCTTCAGCCGTCCGGACTTCTTGCCGGGCGCGAAGGAGATCCCGGCCAACGCGCCGAGTGGTACGGCGATTTCACCGAGGGTCCTGCGCAGCAGACTCACGCCTTTGTCGTGGCCTGGCACGATGCGCAGCGTGTCCCCGTCGAAGGTCCAAGTCCCGTCCTTCTGGATGATTTCCGCCATGAAAGTGATTGTCGCATCGGGACTGCCGCGGAGGTCCGGGGGTTGTCCGCAGGCGAGTTGCAGCCGGCATGAAGGTGATCGCCGGACTGGGACTGCCGGGGTATCGGCGCTGTCCCTCGGGGCGGTGGAGGGGCGGTGGAGGGGCGGTGGAGGGGCGGCTCCGCCGGCCGGTCCTCGACGGGAAGTGGTCTACACCTTGACCACGTCTGAGGCGCGCGGTACGCATGGTGACCGTTCGGTTGCTCGGCACCACAGTTGTGACCCCCCTCGGAAGGGACCCAGCTTGTGAGACAGCGCAGAACGTTCCCCCGTCTCCTCGGCTCGCTGCTGCTCGTCGCGGCGGCCGGTATCGCCGGCGTCGGGGCCGCCCCCGCCGCCGCCCCGGCCGCTCCCCGGCCGCTCGGCGAGGTCGTGCCCGCGCCCGCGTCGGTACGCCCGGCCGGCACACCGTACGCCCTCACCCCCGCGACCCGGATCGGGGTCGACGACGACTCGCGCGAGGCGCGGCGCATCGGCGCGTATCTCGCCGCTGTGCTGCGTCCCTCCACCGGCTATCCGCTGCCCGTCACGGACGACGACGAACGCGGCGGCATCCGGCTCGCGCTCGGGGCGCGCGACCAGGGCCTCGGCGAGGAGGGCTACCGGCTGGAGTCCGGCCGCGGCGGCGTCACCATCACCGCCCACAAGCCCGCGGGGCTCTTCCGCGGTGTCCAGACGCTCCGTCAGCTGCTGCCCGCCTCGGTCGAGAAGGACTCCCGCCAGGCAGGCCCCTGGCAGATCCCCGGTGGCACCATCACCGACTCCCCGCGCTTCGGCCACCGCGGCGCGATGCTCGACGTCTCCCGCCACTTCTTCACCGTCGACCAGGTCAAGCGCTACATCGACCAGCTCGCCCTCTACAAGATCAACAAGCTGCATCTGCATCTCTCCGACGACCAGGGCTGGCGGATCGCCGTCGACTCCTGGCCGCGGCTCGCGACGTACGGCGGCTCCACGCAGGTCGGCGGCGGTCCCGGCGGGTACTACACCAAGGCCCAGTACAAGGAGATCCTGGCCTACGCCGCCTCCCGCTATCTGGAGGTGATCCCGGAGATCGACATGCCGGGCCACACCAACGCCGCCCTCGCCTCCTACGCCGAGCTGAACTGCGACGGTGTCGCCCCGCCGCTCTACACGGGTACGAACGTCGGCTTCAGCTCGCTGTGTGTGCCCAAGGCCGTGACGTACGACTTCGTGAACGACGTCGTACGCGAACTGGCCGCGCTCACCCCCGGCACGTACCTCCACATCGGCGGCGACGAGGCCCACTCCACCAGCCACGCCGACTATGTGGCGTTCATGGACAAGGCGCAGGCGGTCGTCGCCAAGTACGGCAAGACGGTCGTCGGCTGGCACCAGCTGACCGGCGCGACTCCGGCCGAGGGTGCCGTCGCCCAGTACTGGGGCCTGGACGGCACCAGTGCCGCCGAGAAGGCGCAGGTCGCCAAGGCCGCGCAGAACGGCACCAAGCTGATCCTGTCGCCCGCCGACCGCATCTACCTGGACATGAAGTACACCAAGGACACCCCGCTGGGCCTCGCCTGGGCCGGCTACGTCGAGGTGCAGCGCTCCTACGACTGGGACCCGGGCGCGTATCTGCCCGGCGCGCCCGCCTCGGCCGTCGCCGGAGTCGAGGCGCCGCTCTGGTCGGAGACCATCTCCACCAGCGACCACATCGAGTACATGGCCTTCCCGAGGCTGCCCGGTGTCGCGGAGCTCGGCTGGTCCCCGGCGTCCACGCACGACTGGGACGCGTACAAGGTGCGGCTCGCGGCGCAGGGGCCGCGGATGTCGGCGCTGGGCATCGACTACTACCGCTCGCCGCAGGTGCCCTGGCCTGCCGCGTAGCCGTGCGCGGACAAGGAAGCGGGCGCCCTCCGACCCGCGGCGCAGCCGCTGTCGACTGCCGCGTACTCGGAGGGCGCCCGCCCGTCTGTGGCCCGGGGGCCTACCTGAACCGCGCGATCGGGTTCTCCAGGTCACCCACCAGCTGGAGCGCGCCCGACGGGTCCGCGAGATCCACCATCTGCTTGTTGTTGCGCAGCTGCAGCCGGTTGAGGCAGGACAGCGCGAACTCCTCGGCGAACATGTCGTACTGGGCGAACTTGTCGGCCAGATGCGGCATCGACTCCTGGTACGCGGTGACGCATTCGGCGACCGTCCGCCAGAACGCGTCCTCGTCCAGTACGCCTTCCGTCACGAGCGTGGCGCTGAGGAAGCGGAAGAAGCAGTCGAAGACATCGGTGAAGACCGACAGCAGCTTCATGTCCTCGGGGACCTCGGCACGGACCCGCTCCACGGTCGGCGGCAGGACCGCGTCCGGGTCCATCACACAGATCTCCTCGGCGATGTCCTTGAAGATCGCGCGCTTCACCGCGCCGTCCTCGATGACGAGGATGACGTTCTCGCCGTGCGGCATGTACACGAGGTCGTACGCGTAGAAGCAGTGCAGCACCGGCAGCAGATACGCGTCCAGGTAGCGCCGCAGCCACACCTCGGGGGCCAGCCCCGACTCCGTGATCAGCGCGCCCGTGAAGGACTTCCCGGAGCGGTCGGTGTGCAGCAGCGAGGCCATCGTGGCCAGCCGCTCACCGCCTTCCAGCGTGGCCACCGGGCTCTCGCGCCAGAGCGCGGCGAGCATCTTGCGGTACGGGGAGAAGCGGTCCGTGGCGGCCTCGTACTCGAGGTGCCGGTAGCCGACCGCCGCGCGCTCCCGGATGATCGAGAAGCGCGCCGCCTTCAGCACGTCGTCGCTCGCGATCAGCGCGGCCAGCCAGTCGTTGATGGCGGGCGTCGCCTCCATGTACGCGGCGGACAGGCCGCGCATGAAGCCCATGTTGATGACGGACATCGCCGTCTTCACATAGTGCTTGGCCGGGTCGCTGGTGTTGAAGAAGGTACGGATCGACTGCTGGGCCAGGTACTCGTCGTCGCCCTCGCCGAGCGGCACCAGACGGTGCTGGGCGATCTCGGCGGCGAAGGTGACGGACAGTTTGTTCCACCACTGCCAGGGGTGGACCGGCATCAGCAGATAGTCGTCCGGGTCCAGGCCGAGCCCGCGCAGCCGGGCGTCGAAGCGGCCGAGTGTCTCCTCGCCCAGCTCGGCCCGCAGCAGGTTCTCGTAGCCGAGGTCCGTGCAGGAGGTGAAACTCGCGCGGGAGCGGTGCGCGGCGACCCACAGCAGCCGGACCGGGGCCGCGGCCTCGGGGGCGTACCGGTGGTACTCGTGCACGCCGAAGCCCAGCCGTCCGTTGTTGGCGACGAAGCAGGGGTGCCCCTCGGTCATCCCCGTCTCGATCGCCTGGAACCCGGCGCCGGCCAGCGTGGCGGCGGACACCTCGGGCTTGGTGAGCTTGTAGGCCGTACCGGACAGGGTGGAGGAGATCTCCTCCAGATAGACCGGAAGGATGTCGTCGGACAGGCCCAGTGCACCGCGGAGTTCGGTGAAGAACTCCAGGGCGTCCAGCGGGATCCGGGCCCCGTCGCGGTGGCGGGAGACGGAGTCCGCGTCGACCTGCCAGTGGTCGAGGGCCAGCCGGCCGGCCGTGAAGCGGTACTCGGTCCTGCCGTCGTCGCTCAGTACCGCGTAGCGGTCGTCTCCGAGCGCGCGAGGCGTGAGCAGCCGCTCGTGGGAGAACTCGGCGAGGCCCTTGCGGATCAGCTGCCGGTTGGCCTCGGCCCACAGCTCGGGGGTGAGGTGGGAGACGCTGTCGATCGGGGCGCTCACCGGGCCACCCCCACGGCACCCACGGCCGCCTCGAACTGCTCACGCGTGCAGAAGCTCAGCAGGGCCTTCTTCTCGGGCTTCTGTATCTCGCGCTCGGGTACGAAGCCGACCGCCTCGTTGAGCGCGTGGACGGCCTTGTTCGCCACGTCCGGCTCGACGACGACGCGCTCGGTCGCCGGGTCCGCGAACAGTTCCCGCATCACCGCGGTGATCACGGCACGCGTGAAGCCATGGACGGGAGTGTCGGTCGGGGCGACCAGGAAGTGCATGCCGACATCGCCCGGCTGCGCCTCGTACAGGCCGACCAGCTCGACGTACGCCGGGTCGTACCGCTCCATGAGGAAGGCGGGCTCGCCGTCGTGGAGGCCGATGAACGCGTCGTGGTGCTCGGCGGCCGCGATCGCCATGTACTCGCGCTCGACGTCGTGGAGTCTGGCGTTCTGCATCATCCAGAAGGCGGCTTTGGGGTGGGTGACCCAGCCGTGCAGAAGCTCGGCGTCCGCGATCGGGTCGAGGGGACGGACGGTGAACGTCCCGAGGGCGGAGGCGGTGGTGCTCATACGGCGAACTCCTGGAACGCGATGGTCTTCTCTACGGGGTAGTACTCGCTGCCGAGCAGCTCACCGATGATGTACGCGTTGCGGTACGGGCCCATGCCCAGGTCGGGCGAGGTGATGGAGTGCGTGTGCACCCCGGCGTTCTGCAGGAAGATGCCGCGCCCGGTGATGTCGACGGCGTAGTTGCGGGCGACGTCGAAGCGGCCCTGACCGTCCCAGCGGATACGGTCGCGCACGGGCTCCAGGAACTCGGGGGTGACGTACTTGTAGCCGGTGGCCAGGATCAGGCCCTCGGTCTCGATCTCGAAGTCCTTCTCCTGCTCCTCCTGGCGCAGCCCCAGGGTGTACGTGCCGTTCTGGTACGAGGCGGTGTGGAGCGCGGTGTTGGTGAGCAGCCGGGTCGGGACCGGGCCGCCGAGGTTCTTCTGGTAGAGCAGATCGAAGATCTCGTTGATGAGGTCTCCGTCGATGCCCTTGAAGAGGTTCTTCTGCTGCGACTCCAGCCGGTAGCGGGTGGCCTCCGGCAGCGCGTGGAAGTAGTCGACGTACTCCGGGGAGGTCATCTCCAGGGTCAGCTTGGTGTACTCCAGCGGGAAGAACCGCGGGGAGCGGGTGACCCAGTTGAGCCGGTAGCCGTGGACGTCGATTTCGGCGAGCAGGTCGTAGTAGATCTCCGCGGCGCTCTGCCCGCTGCCGACCAGGGTGATGGACTTCTTCCGCTGCAGCTCCTCCTTGGACTGGAGGTAGCGCGAGTTGTGGACGAAGTCGCCGTCGAGGCCCTGGCAGGCGTCCGGGACGTACGGCGGGGTGCCGGTGCCCAGGACGAGCCGGCGGCCGCGGTAGGTCGTGCCGTCGGTGGTGTGGACGGAGTACAGCTCGCTTCCGGCGTCGTACGCGACCTTCGTCACCGTCGTGTTGAAGCGGATGCTGCTCAGTTTGGCGGCGGCCCAGCGGCAGTAGTCGTTGTACTCGGTCCGCAGCGGATAGAAGTTCTCGCGGATGTAGAACGAGTAGAGCCGGCCCTTCTCCTTCAGATAGTTCAGGAAGGAGTAGGGGGAGGTGGGGTCGGCGAGGGTGACCAGGTCCGACATGAACGGTGTCTGGAGGTGGGCGCCGTCGAGGAACATCCCCGAGTGCCATTCGAAGTCCGGCTTGGACTCCAGGAAGACGCCGTTCAGTTCGTCGATGGGCTCGGTCAGGCAGGCGAGGCCGAGGTTGAACGGGCCGAGTCCGATACCGATGAAATCGTGGATGTCACGGTGCTCAGGAGGCGTGGACAAGGTTCTCTCCAAGGTACTGCTCGGCGTGGCCGGCTATCAGATCGAGGACGGCGGCGATGTCCTGCACGGTCGTCTCGGGGTTCAGCAGGGTGAATTTCAGGTACTGGCGGCCGTCGACCTTGGTCCCGGCGACCACGGCCTCGCCGGAGGCGAACAGGGCCTTGCGGGCGTGCAGGTTGGCGCGGTCGATCTCGGCCGGGGAGGTCACGTGCTCCGGGATGTAGCGGAAGACCAGCGTGGACAGCCGGGGCTCGACGACGACGTCGTAGCGCGGGTCGCCGGCCAGCAGCTGCCAGCCCTCTTCGGCGAGGTCGCAGACCTCGTCGAAGAGCTGACCGACGCCGTCGGCGCCCATGACCCGCAGGGTCATCCACAGCTTGAGGGCATCGAAGCGGCGGGTGGTCTGGAGGGACTTGTCGACCTGGTTGGGGATCCTCTCCTGGACCGTGCGACGCGGGTTGAGGTAGTCCGCGTGGTACGTGGCGTGGCGCAGCGTCGCCCCGTCCCGGACGAGTACGGCCGACGAACTCACCGGCTGGAAGAAGGACTTGTGGTAGTCGACGGTGACCGAGTCGGCGCGCTCGATGCCGTCCAGGAGGTGGCGTCGGGTGGGCGATGCGAGCAGTCCGCAGCCGTAGGCGGCGTCCACATGCATCCAGGCGCCGTACAGCGTGCACAGGTCGGCGATCTCGGGGAGCGGGTCGATGGAGCCGAAGTCGGTGGTGCCGGCGGTGGCGACGACCGCCATCGGGATCAGTCCGTCCCGCCTGCACTTCTCCAGTTCGGCGGCGAGGGCGACCGTCTGCATGCGCCGCTCCCGGTCGACCGGGACGGAGACGACGGCGTCGCGGCCGAGGCCGAGCAGCGTCGCGGACTTCTGGACGCTGAAGTGGCTGCACTCGGAGGAGAAGATGCGCAGTTTCGACAGGTCGTCCGTCTTGGCCTCTTCGCGGGCCAGCAGCATCGCCTGCAGGTTGGACTGCGTACCACCGCTGGTGAACACGCCGTCGGCGGCGGGACCGAGGCCGATCCGGCCGGCGGTCCAGTCGATGAGGCGGCGCTCGATGAGCGTGCCGCCCGCGCTCTGGTCCCAGGTGTCCAGGGAGGAGTTGACCGCGGAAAGGACCGCCTCGCCCACGACGGCGGGGATGACGACCGGGCAGTTGAGGTGGCCCAGGTAGCGGGGGTGGTGGAAGTAGACCGCGTCGCGCAGGTAGACCTGCTCCAGCTCGTCGAGTGCGGCGGAGGCGTCACCGAGGGGCTGGTCGAGATCGACGGCGGCGATCGTGGGAGCGAGTTCGTCGGGGGTCACTCCGGTGAACGGCTGCCGGGTCGTGGCGAGTTTGTTCGCCACCCGCTCGACTCCTTCGGTCACGGAGCGCCGGTATCGCTCCGCCGTTGTGTCATTGAGCAGGTGCGAGCGCATGGTGGGGGTCCTCCCGGTACGGGGACGTGTCGCCCCCCGGGGAGAGGGGCGAGGGGACGACATTTAACTAAGGTTAGCCTAACCTAAGTTTTCAGCCATGCCGACCCCTCGCGCCCTACGGGACACAGGAGTTGGGTCACACTTTCGACGCGTGGCGGCGCGCCGTCGCCACAGGCCTCTGCGGCTGTGTGGCCATGCGGCCACGCGAGGGTCACGCGTCGTCGTCAGGGGCCTCGCGCAGGGCGTCCTCGCTGAGGCCCTTGCGCCAGTAGCCGACGAACGTGACGCGGCGGCGGTCGAGTTCACGCTCATTCACCAGATGGCGCCGCAGCGCCTTGACCGAGCCGGACTCGCCAGCGATCCAGGCGTACGGAGCCGAACCGGCGAACTCGGCGGCGCGCACGGCCTCGACGGCGGAGGGGGCACCCTCGTCCCGCACCAGCCAGGTGACGCGGGCGTCGGCGGCGGTGGCCGGCTCCAGCCGGTCCCCGGCGTGCGGGACTTCGAGCCAGGCCTGCGCGCGGATACCGGCGGGCAGCGACTCCAGAATCGCCGAAGCGGCCGGCAGTGCCGTCTCGTCGGCCCAGATCAGCACCGAGTCGGCGTCGTCGGGCAGCCGGAAGCGTACGGCCGTGTTGTCCGCCACCGCGGGGCCGAGGACCGTCACACGGTCACCGGCGGAAGCTTTCTGCGCCCAGCGGCAGGCGGGACCGCCGTCCGGGTGGACGGCGAAGTCGATGTCGATCTCGCCGTGTTCACCGGCCTCGCGGCGCTGTTCCCGCACCGTGTACGAGCGCATCACGGCCCGTAGCTCATCGGGCAGCGCCCGCCAGGCGCCGAGCGTGGCGTACATGTCCCCGTCGTCCGACAGCGGGACGACCGGGGCGTCCTGGCCGGGGTGCGGCAGGAAGAGCGAGAGGGACTGGTCGCGGCCTCCGGACGCGAAGTCCGCGAGGGCTTCTCCACCGAAGGTGACACGCACCAGCGACGGACCGAGCCGCCGCGTCCGTACGACCTGCAGGGGGAAGAAACGGAACGGGGCGGCTACGGCGGTCGTCATGGTCAGGCGACCTTCTTCGCGTTCTCGATGGCCTTCGCCAGGTCCTCGAGGATCGGCGTGCACTTCTCGTACGAGTAGATCGGCTCGGTGACGCGCGGGATGACCTGGCCGGCCTTGACGGCGGGCAGCTGCGCCCACGTCGGCTTGGACTTCAGGGCGTCGGGCTGAATGGCCGAGGCGCGGTTGTCCATCATGATGATGTCGGCCTTGTACTTGTCGACGTTCTCCCAGCTGAGGCCCTCGAACCAGCCGCCGGCGTCGAGCTTGGTGGGCGTCACCAGGTTGACGCCGAGCTCCTTGAAGTAGAGCGTGTCGGTCGGCCGGACCGGCGTGGAGACATAGAACAGGTCGGCGCTCGCGGAGCCGATGAGCACCTTGATCTCCGGCTTGGCCTTCGCGGCGGCGCGCAGCCGGGCGGCGGCCTTCTCGAAGGCGGCCTTCGCGTCGGTGACCTTCTTGGCCTTGACGTCGGCACCGAGGGACTCGGCCAGGTCGACGTGGCGCTGGAGCACCTTGGGCATCGAGTAGTCGGCGGCCCACAGGGCGACGCTCGGGGCCAGCTTGAGGATCTTGTCCTTGGACTGGTCCGGCACGTACCAGAGGGCGTTCTTCTCCCACATGTCGGTGATCAGCACGTCGGGCGCGAGCGCCGCGTACTGCTCGACGTTGAACTCGCCCCAGACGTTGCCGAGAACCTTGACCTTGTTGATGTCGAGGTCGCCCGCCTGGACGTCCGGGGTCTTCGTGCCCTTCGCCTTGTCCTCGACGTAGGTCGGGCCGAAGACGCCCTGCACCTCGATGCCGAAGTCGTGGAGCGCGGCCGCCATGCCGGTGAACGCGACGATGTTCTTCGGGGCGGACTTCGTCTTGGCCGTCTGGCCGCGGTCGTCCTTGAACTCCCAGGGGCCGGACTTCTTCGCGTCGGAGGCCGAGTCGCTCTTCTTGTCGGATCCGCAGGCGGTGAGTGCGGCGCCGAGGCCGAGGGCGCCGCCCGCGGCGAGCAGACCACGGCGGGTGAGGTGGGAAGCGCGGGCATTGGACATGAGGGTTCGCTTTCGGTGCGTGCCGGTGGGGGCGGCCTCTGAGCAAGTCGAAGGTAGGTTAGCCTAACCTCAGATCTTGTTCGGAGGCCGCCCCCACGTGACACTGATCACCGTGCCCGGCAGTGCGGCCACGGCGGACACCGCGGCGCCGGCGTGCACTACGCGGACAGGCCCAACTCCCGGGCGATCAGCATGCGCTGGACCTCGCTCGTGCCCTCGCCGATCTCCAGGATCTTGGAGTCCCGCCACATCCTGGCGACCGGGTACTCGTTCATGAAGCCGTAGCCGCCGTGGATCTGGGTGGCCTCGCGCGCGTTGTCGACGGCGACCGTCGAGGAGTACAGCTTCGCCAGCGCCGCCTCCTTCTTGAACGGCTCGCCGTGGACGAGGCGGGACGCCGCGTCGCGCCAGCCGATACGGGCCATGTGCGCCCGCATCTCCATGTCCGCGATCTTGAACTGGATGGCCTGGTTGTCGGCGATCGGGCGGCCGAAGGCGTGCCGCTCCTTCGCGTACTTCACGGACTCGTCCACACAGCCCTGGGCGAGGCCCGTCGCGAGCGCGGCGATGGCGATCCTGCCCTCGTCGAGGATGCGCAGGAACTGCGCGTACCCGCGGCCCTCCTCGCCGACCAGATTCGCCAGCGGGACACGGACGTCGGAGAAGGACAGCTCACGCGTGTCCGACGCGTTCCACCCCACCTTGGAGTAGGGCGCGGCGACCGTGAAGCCGGGAGTGCCGGACGGGACGATGATCGAGGAGATGAGCGGCTTGCCCTCGGGCGTGCGGCCGGTGACCGCGGTGACCGTGACCAGACCGGTGATGTCCGTACCGGAGTTGGTGATGAAGCACTTGGAGCCGTTGATCACCCACTCGCCCGTCGCCTCGTCGCGCACGGCGGTGGTCTTCGTGCCGCCCGCGTCCGAACCGGCGTCCGGCTCGGTCAGGCCGAAGGCGCCGAGGATCTCACCGGAACACATCCGGGGCAGCCACTCGCGCTTCTGCTCCTCCGTGCCGAAGCGGTAGACGGGCATGGCGCCGAGCGAGACCCCGGCCTCCAGGGTGATCGCGACGGACGAGTCGACGCGGGCCAGCTCCTCCAGGGCGATGCCGAGTGCGAGATAGTCGCCGCCCATCCCGCCGTACTCCTCGGGGAAGGGCAGCCCGAACAGGCCCATCCGGCCCATCTCGCGGACGATCTCGTAAGGGAACTCGTGCCGCTCGTAGAAGTCGCCGATCTTCGGGGCGACGACGTCGTGGGCGAACTCCTCCACGGTGCGGCGGAGTTCCTCGTGCTCGGGGGCGAGGCGGTGGTCGAGCGACATGACTAGGACTCCTTGTGGGAGGCCGTGCCCGCGAGGGCACGAACGGTGCGGGAAGGGCTGGGACGGCCCAGCCGCTCGGCCAGCCATACGCTGGTGGCGATGAGCCGGTCGAGATCGACTCCGGTCTCGATACCGAGGCCGTGGAGCATCCACACGAGGTCTTCGGTGGCGAGATTTCCGGTGGCGCTCTTCGCGTACGGGCAGCCGCCGAGGCCGCCGGCCGAGGAGTCGACGGTCGTGACACCGTGCTCCAGCGCCGCGAAGGTGTTGGCCAGCGCCTGGCCGTAGGTGTCGTGGAAGTGCACCCCGATGGCGCTGGTGGGCACCCCCTCCTCGTTCAGCTGGGCGAGCAGGGCGAGGACATGGCCGGGGGTGGCGACGCCGATCGTGTCGCCGAGGCTGAGCTCGTCACAGCCCAGGTCCATCAGCTGCTTCGCGACGCGGACGACCTGGTGGACGGGGACCTTGCCCTCCCAAGGATCGCCGAAGCACATCGAGAGATAGCCGCGGACATGGATCTTGTCCGCCCTGGCGCGGGCGACGACCGGCTCGAACATGGCGAGCGACTCGCCGATCGTGCGGTTGAGATTGCGGGCGGCGAAGGTCTCGGTCGCCGAGCCGAAGACGGCGATACGGCGCGCGCCGAGGGCGATGGCCCGGTCGAGCCCCCGCTCGTTCGGCACCAGGACGGGCAGCGCGACGCCCTGGATGCCGGAGACCCGGGGGAACAGGTCCTCGGCGTCGGCCAGTTGGGGCACCCACTTGGGGTGGACGAAGCTGGTCGCCTCGATGGTCGTCAGCCCGGCGTCGGCGAGGCGGTGGATGAACTCCGCCTTCACGTCCGTGGGGATGACGTCCTTCTCGTTCTGCAGCCCGTCCCGGGGCCCCACTTCATGGATCCGCACCCGCGGCGGAAGGTCCGCGACGGGCACCTCCATCGGCAGTCCGTCAGTCATCGCTCGCCTCCTGGCTCTCCGCGTGCGGGGTGACGACGGCCAGGACCTGGTCCATGGCGACGGTCGTCCCCGGGATGACGTCCAGCTCGGTGACGGTGCCGGCGTGCGGGGCGGAGATGACGTGCTCCATCTTCATCGCCTCGACGACGAGCAGGCTCTGGCCGGCATCGACCTCGTCCCCGACGGCCACCTTGACGACGGTGACGGTCCCGGGCATGGGTGCGGCGAGCGTGTCCGCGCCCTGCCGCGAGGCGCCGCGCAGGCTTTCGGTCACGGGGTCGTGGTCCTGGACGTGCCAGGAGTCTCCGTCCCGGCCGAGCCAGGTCCCTCCGCGGGTGGTGGCGTAGGTGAAGGTGTGCGTGACGCCGTCGAGTTCGACAGTGACGGTGGTGCCCTCTTCCGTGAGCGCAGCCCGTGTGCCGGTCCTCGAATTCCCTCCGAGCTTTTCCCCCAGAGCTTGCGCCTGGGGGTGCCCCCAGGAGGCGCCCCCGACGGACTTGAAAGGCGCGTCGCCCACGGCGCTCTCGGCCTGCTGGGCCGTACCGCGAACGCGGACGGCGACCGGGTCGTGGCCGGGCACCCGGAAATGGTGCACCGTCGGGGCCGGTTCGCCGCCGAGCCGCCAGCCGCTCGGAACCGAGAACGGGTCGACCCAGCCGCCCGGGCCCGCGGACGGGGACGGCTGCCGCAGCAGCGCTGCCGCCTCGTAGACCTCGTTCGGGACCCCGTCCGGGACCAGCCCGTCCACCTCGCGCTCCACGAGCCCCGTGTCCAGGTCGCCGGACACGACCGCCGGGTGGGCCAGCAGACGGCGCAGGAAGCCCGCGTTCGTCGGGACGCCCAGGGTGACCGTGTCCGCGAGAGCCGCGCGCAGCTTGCGCAGGGCGGTCGCGCGGTCGGGACCGTACGCGATGACCTTCGACAGCATCGGGTCGTACAGGCTGGAGACCTCAGTGCCCTGGCTGAGGCCCGAGTCCGTGCGGATGCCGTCGCCCTGGGGTTCGTGGAGGGCGAGAACCGTGCCGCCGGAGGGCAGGAAACCGCGGGAGGGGTCTTCGGCGCAGATACGGGCCTCGATGGCGTGGCCGGTGAGCGCGATGTCGTCCTGTGTGAACGGCAGCCGCTCACCCGCCGCGACGCGGAGCTGCCACTCCACCAGGTCCAGGCCCGTGATCAGCTCGGTGACCGGGTGCTCGACCTGGAGGCGCGTGTTCATCTCCATGAAGTAGTACGCGGAAGGGTCGCCGCCCGGGACGATGAACTCCACCGTGCCCGCGCCCCGGTAGCCGCAGGAGCGGGCCGCCTGTACCGCCGCCTCGCCCATCGCCGCCCGGGTCTTCTCGTCGAGCAGGACGGACGGAGCCTCTTCGATGATCTTCTGGTGGCGGCGCTGCAGCGAGCACTCGCGCTCGCCGAGGTGCACCACATTGCCGTGCCCGTCCGCGAGGACCTGGATCTCGATGTGCCGCGGGCGGTCGATCCAGCGCTCCACGAGCAGCGTGTCGTCGCCGAACGACGCCCGCGCCTCGCGCCTGGCCGCCGCGATCTCGTCCAGCAGGGCCGACTCCACACGGGTGAGCCGCATGCCCTTGCCGCCGCCGCCGGCGGAGGGCTTCAGCAGCACCGGCATGCCGATCTCGCGGGCGGCTTCGGCCAGTTGATCATCCGTCAGGCCGGATCCCGAAGAACCCGGGACCACCGGAACGCCGGCCAGCCGCACGGTCTCCTTCGCGCGGATCTTGTCGCCCATCAGGGAGATCGCCTCGGCCGGCGGCCCGATGAAGACCAGGCCCGCGTCCGCGCACTCCTGCGCGAACCGGGTGTTCTCCGCGAGGAAGCCGTAGCCGGGGTGGACCGCCTGCGCCCCGCTGCGCCTTGCCGCGTCCAGCAGGCGCTCGACGGACAGATAGCTCTCGGCGGCAGGCGGCGGGCCCAGCCGCACCGCCGTGTCCGCCTCCCGGACGTGCCGGGCGTCGGCGTCCGCGTCACTGAAGACGGCGACCGAGCGGATCCCCATGGCCCGGAGCGTGCGGATGACGCGGACCGCGATCTCGCCGCGGTTGGCGACCAGAACAGTGTCAAACATCAGTCCCTCACATCCGGAAGACGCCGAAGCCGGGCTCACCCAGCGGGGCATTGGCACACGCGGTCAGGGCCAGACCCAGCACCTGCCGCGTCTCCAGCGGGTCGATCACTCCGTCGTCCCACAGCCGGGCCGTCGCGTAGTACGCGCTGCCCTGCTGCTCGTACTGGGCGCGGATCGGGGCCTTGAAGGCCTCTTCCTCGTCGGCCGGCCACTCCTCGCCGCGGCCCTCGATCTGGTCGCGCTTGACGGTCGCGAGCACCGAGGCGGCCTGCTCGCCGCCCATGACCGAGATCTTGGCGTTGGGCCACATCCACAGGAAGCGCGGTGAGTAGGCCCGGCCGCACATCGAGTAGTTGCCCGCGCCGTACGAACCGCCGACGACGACCGTCAGCTTCGGCACGCGCGTGCACGCCACGGCCGTGACCATCTTGGCGCCGTGCTTGGCGATGCCGCCCGCCTCGTAGTCCTTGCCGACCATGAAGCCCGAGATGTTCTGCAGGAACAGCAGCGGGATGCCGCGCTGGTCGCACAGCTCGATGAAGTGCGCGCCCTTCTGGGCGGATTCGGAGAACAGGATGCCGTTGTTGGCGACGATCCCGACCGGATGGCCGTGGATCCGGGCGAAGCCGGTGACGAGCGTCTGCCCGAACTCCGACTTGAACTCGGCGAACCGTGAACCGTCCGTGATGCGGGCGATGACCTCCCGCACGTCGTAGGGCGTACGCGAATCCACCGGCACCGCCCCGTACAGCCCGTACGGATCGACCTTCGGCTCCTCGGCGGGCTCCACCGACCAGGGGAGCGGCGCGCGCTCCGGCAGTGTCGCGACGATGTTGCGGACGATGCGCAGCGCGTGGGCGTCGTCCTCGGCCAGGTGGTCGGTGACGCCGGAGACCCGGGAGTGGACCTCGCCGCCGCCGAGCTCCTCGGCCGTGACCACCTCGCCGGTCGCGGCCTTCACCAGGGGCGGGCCGCCCAGGAAGATCGTCCCCTGGTTCCGCACGATCACGGCCTCGTCGCTCATCGCCGGGACGTACGCCCCGCCGGCCGTGCAGGAGCCGAGCACCGCCGCGATCTGCGGGATGCGGGCGCCGGAGAGCCGCGCCTGGTTGTAGAAGATCCGGCCGAAGTGGTCGCGGTCCGGGAAGACCTCGTCCTGCATCGGCAGGAAGGCGCCGCCGGAGTCGACCAGATAGACGCAGGGCAGTCTGTTCTCCAGCGCGACTTCCTGGGCGCGGAGGTGCTTCTTCACCGTCATCGGGTAATACGTGCCGCCCTTGACCGTGGCGTCGTTGGCGACGATCACGACCTCGCGGCCGCTGACCCGGCCGATGCCGGCGATCACCCCGGCGGCCGGGGCCTGCCCGCCGTACATCCCCTCGGCGGCGAGCGGCGCCAGCTCCAGGAAGGGCGAGCCCGGGTCCAGGAGGGTGTCCACCCGCTCGCGCGGCAGCAGCTTCCCGCGCGCGGTGTGCCGGGCGCGGGCCTTCTCGCCGCCGCCCAGCCGGGCCGCGCCGAGCTTCGCGCGCAACGTGTCGGCCAGGGCGCGGTGTGCCGCTTCATTGGCCTGCCAAGCGGCGGAGGCGGGGTCTGCCGCGCTCGCCAGCACAGGTGCCTGCTGCATCCGGCAGGGCTCCCTTCGTGTTAATGAGCGTTAACCCATTTCCTTCAGGTTAACGAGCGCTAACTGCCTTGTCTAGAATCAATGCCATGAGCACCCGGACCGACTCCCTGACCCGTCGCGAGCAGATCCTCAAGGAAGCCGCCCGCCTCTTCGCCGAGCGCGGCTTCCACGGGGTCGGCGTGGACGAGATAGGCGCCGCTGTCGGAATCAGCGGCCCCGGGCTGTACCGCCACTTCGCGGGCAAGGACGCGATGCTCGCCGAGCTGCTGGTCGGCATCTCCGGCCGACTGCTGGACGGCGGCAGGCGCCGCGTCGCCGAGGCCGACGGCGTCCCGGAGCAGGTTCTGACCTCGCTGATCGACGGGCACATCGACTTCGCCCTCGACGACCGCCCGCTGATCACGCTCCACGACCGGGAGCTGGACCGGCTGCGCGACAGCGACCGCAAGCTGGTGCGACAGCTCCAGCGGCAGTACGTCGAACTGTGGGTGGACGTCGTCCGCACGCTGCACCCCGAGGTCCCCGAGGGCCAGGTGCGGGCGGCCGTGCACGCGGTGTTCGGCCTGCTCAACTCCACTCCGCACCTCGGCTCGTACGGGAACGGCCTGCCGGGCCGCGCCTCGATGGAGGCGCTGCTGCGCAAGCTGGCCCACGGGGCGTTCGCGTCGCTGTCCGGGTGAAGCCGGCGCCCCGGGGCGGGGCGGCGGTCGGCAGCGGCGTCCGGGCTTTGGGACGCCCGGCACGCTCCGCACACCTGACGGCACAATGGGCGCATGCCGATACCGAACCGTGCCGCCCTCGTCGACCACCTCGTCCGCACACGTATCGCCGGAGATGTCGCCACACCCCGCGACAACAACCTCTCCCACTACCGCAAGCTCGCCAACGGAGACCGCCACTACTGGCTGGGCCTGGAGCTCGGCGACCGCTGGACCGACGAGCAGGACGTGCTGGCCGTCATGGCCGAGCGCTGCGGCGTCAACGACGATCCGCAGTACCGGTTCGGACAGGACACCATCGACCCCGAGCTGACCGTCGACGCCCTGGACCGGATGGCGGCGCGGCTGAAGGAGGCGGCCGCCGCGCAGCAGTCGGTGCTGTTCGCGACCGGTCACCCGGGCGGGCTGCTCGATGTGCACCGGCAGACCGCGGACGCGCTCAGATCCGCGGGCTGCGAGATCGTCCGGATCCCCTCCGGGCTCACCGCGGACGAGGGCATGGTCTTCCAGTTCGCCGATGTCGCCATGCTGGAGCGCGGCGCGACGCTGTGGCACACCCATTCGCCGGAACCGATGGCAGCGATTCTGGACGCGCTGGCGGGCACGGGGCGGCCCCAGCCGGATCTCGTGGTCGCCGACCACGGCTGGGCGGGCTGCGCCGGGCAGCGCGGGATCGACGCCGTGGGCTACGCCGACTGCAACGACCCGGCGCTGTTCATCGCCGAGGCGGAGGGCACCCTTCAGGTGACGGTCCCGCTGGACGACCATGTCACGGACCCGCGTTTCTACGATCCGCTGACGGCGTACTTGCTGGACGCAGCGGGACTCAGCTCCTCCGAGTGACCCATGGGGGACGTCACTCGGAGGAGCTCAGCCCTGCCGAACAGGCAGGCTCGCTCCTGACGGCGGTCCGTACGTCGGTCGGACCCGCCGTCCCTCCGCCGGGAACGGCGACGGCAACGCCGCCGGCGAAGGCGACGATCCTGATCGATCTGCACGGTTCCGACGGGCCACTCCGCCCGGGCGCAGGCAATGCCTCGCCCGGGCGGCGGTCCGGGCCGCGTCCCAGGCCGACTCATCGGCGTGCGACGGTTCCTCCTCGGCCGGTGGCACCGCATACTTCGCGAGCGCGCCCAGCGGCCCGTGCAGCGAGGTCCCGGGAGTTTGGTCGGGTCCCGGGGATCCCGTTGGGCGCTGTGGCGTCCTAGGATCTGCATCCAGGCTCGCAGCCCCCGGCACCACTTTGCTCACACCACAGGACGACCTTTGCTCTACGACTTGAGGCCGCCGGTGCGTGTGCTCGTCGTCGACGACGAGGAGCTCGTACGCGCCGCACTGCAGCGCATCCTCGACGCCGCCGACGCCATCACCGTCGAAGGGACCTGCGACGGCCCCCAAGCCGTCGACATGGTCCGGCGACACGCCCCCGACGTGGTGCTGCTGGACATCGACATGCCGGCCGTCGGCGGCCTGGACGTGCTGCGCCGCCTGCGCGCACTTCCCCGACCGCCCGTCGTGGCCATGCTCACCGCCCTCGACAGGGCCGACCACGTCGAGCGCGCGGTGCGGAGCGGCGCGTCCGGGTTTCTGCTCAAGAGCACCGAACCGCGGCTGTTCGTGGACGCCGTGCGGCTGCTCGCCGCAGGTGGCGTCATCTGCACACCGCCAGGCAGCGCGGACGTCCTTGCCCGTTGTGCCGGCTCGGCCCCGATATCCGCACCCGACCCGTCCGACAGGCTGGCCGGGCTCACCGACCGTGAGCGCGAGGTCCTTGTACTGATCGCGGCCGGGCTGCCCAACACCGACATCGCCGCCCACCTCGGCATGGGCGTGACCACGGTCAAGACCCACATCGGGGCGCTCAAGCGGAAGCTCGCCGTCACCAGCCGGGTGGGCCTCGCCACGGTGGTCCACCGGTCCGCTGCCGGGCAGGGTTCGGGATGACCGCCCGCCGATGGGCAGTCGAAGCGCTGGTGGTCGTCGTCGCCGTCGTCGAGGCACTTGCGACCCGGCAATGGCTGGCGGACTGGATGTTCGTCGGCGCGCTCGCCGTCGCGGTCGTCCTCGTCCTGCGCAGGCGCTGGCCGCGGACGGTTCTCGTCCTCGCGCTGCCCACCCTCGCCACCGGCGTGCTGTGGCTGCCCGCGATGTGCGCGCTGCACGCACTCGCCGCCTCCGAACGTCGTCGCGGCGAGGTGATCGCCGGGGCGGCGGCCGTCGCGGCGGTCGCGTTCGTCCCGTGGCGGGACCTCGACGGGTACGTCTGGACACTCCCTGACACCACCCTCGGCGTCCTGCTGGCCGGGCTGCTCGCGGTCGCGCCCGCCGCGCTGGGCCTGCTCGGCCGCGCCCGCCGCGAACTCGCCGGCCGCCTCGCCGAACTGGCTCTGTCACGGGAACGCGAGCGCCGTTACGCCGCCGAGCAGGCGGCGCTGCGGGAAAGGGAGCGGCTGGCCCGCGACGTCCACGACACCGCAGCCCACCACCTGAGCCTGATCAGCCTCCGGTGCACCGCACTCGCCGCCGCGGCGGAGTCCCCCGGCTACCGCCAGGAGGCCGAGGCGCTGGGCGAGCTGAGCAGACACGCGGCGGCCGACCTGCGCCAGGCGATCCGCCACGAGACACCGGGCCTGGCGCAGCTCCCCGAGCTTGTCGTGGCCGCGGGCGACGGTGTGAGCGCGGACCTCGCCCGAGTGGACCTCGCGGGCTGCCCGCCGGAGATCCAGCACACCGCGTACCGCATCGTCCAGGAGGCACTGACGAACGTGCGCCGGCACGCGCCGGGCGCCCGGGCCGATGTCGCGGTGCGCTACACACCCGACTCCCTGCACATCTCCGTCCGCAACGGGCCACGGTCCGTGCCCGGTCCGCGCCCCGAGCCCGGGGGCGGCCAGGGCCTGCCGGGCCTGAGGGCCCGCACGGCGGCCCTCGGCGGCACCCTCACCACCGCCCCGGCGCCGGACGGCGGCTTCGCCCTCGAGGCGGTGCTGCCGTTGTCGGCGCCCGCCTCGTGGTGATCACTGCGCACCCATCGGCGGGTCTTGTCCGACGCCGGGGGACCCACCCGCCGCCGCGGGCCGGTTGTGTTCACCCGGGGGAGGGCCCTCGGACGGCCCGCCGGGCCCACCGCCGTCGGCCGGCTGCGTTCATCCGGGGGGCGACCCCTCGGACGGCCCGCCGGGCCCGCCCGCCGCCGCGGGCCGGTTGTGTTCACCCGGGGGAGGATCCTCGGACGGCCCGCCGGGCCCCCGCCGCGGGCCGGCTGTGTTCACCCGGGGGGCGACCCCTCGGACGGCCCGCCGGGCCCGCCCGCCGCCGCAGGCCGCACCTGATGCACCCCTGGTGTCGCATCCAGGTACACCCTGCGGATCGCCGGGAAGCGCTGGCGCAACTGCTCCTCGGCGTCCTCGCAGGCCCACTCCACCTGCTCGGCCGACGCGACGTCCCGGAAGTTCACCTTCGCGGCGATCAGGATCTCGGCCGGGCCCTGGATGAGTGTGGTCAGCTCCAGCACTTCGATGATGTGCGGCACGGTGAGCAGCTCCTCGCGCACCGATTCCCGCATCCGCGGCGGCAGGGGCCGCCCGATCAGCAGCTGTGCGTTGCTCCGGCCCAGCACCCACGCCACGTACACCAGCAGCAGGCCGATGAGGATCGAGGCGATGCCGTCCCACACGCCGGAGCCGGTGAGCTGCGCGCCGGCCAGGCCGCCCGCGGCGAGCAGCAGGCCGCTGATTCCGGCGGAGTCCTCCATGACGACGGCCTTCACCGCGGTGTCCGGGGTGTAGCGCAGATAGCGGCGCGCGGGTGTGCCGAAGCGGGCGGCCTCGCCGCGGATCTGGCGGACGCCGGTCCGCAGCGAGTAGCCCTCCATGACGGCGGCGACGGCGAGCACGATGTACGAGACGAGCGGGTCGCCCGGCTCCTCGCCCTGCGTGAGCGTGTGGATGCCGTCGTAGACGGCGAAGACGGCGCCGCCGACGAAGGTGGCGATGGCGGCGAGCATCGCCCAGACGTACCGCTCGGGCCCGTAGCCCAGCGGATGTTCGTCGTCGGCCGGCCGCGCGCTCCGTCTGAGGGCGGTGAGCAGCAGAACCTCGGTGACGGTGTCGGCTACCGAATGTGCGGCCTCGGCGAGCATCGCGC
This sequence comes from Streptomyces sp. NPDC043870, assembly GCF_056435785.1. Taxonomy (NCBI): domain Bacteria; kingdom Bacillati; phylum Actinomycetota; class Actinomycetes; order Kitasatosporales; family Streptomycetaceae; genus Streptomyces; species Streptomyces sp. NPDC043870. The sequence goes on along the minus strand of NZ_JBWKDT010000005.1, from coordinate 377,124 downwards.
TGGAGCCGCTGACGACTCCGGCGACGGCCTTCGCCAGGGCGGCGGCGAGGTTGGCCAGCCCCGCCACGATGACGGTGAAGGCGCTCTCGGGAGCCTCACCGGGATCGATCCGTTCCGGGGGCGGAACGGGGGCGTCCGCCGCGTCTCCGGTGATCTGTTCGCTCGCCATGTCTGGGAGCGTATGTCCGTCACGGCCTGGTCGCGCGGGACGCCATGTCCCCGGACGCGGGCCCGACAATACCGCCCGGACAGGACCTAGTCGTGCGGGACCCGGACCACGCCCTCCTGGATGACCGAGATGGCCAGCTGTCCGTCCTGCGTGTAGATACGGGCCTGCCCGAGGCCGCGTCCGCCGTACGCGCTCGGCGACTCCTGGTCGTACAGCAGCCACTCGTCCGCCCGGAACGGCCGGTGGAACCACATCGCGTGGTCCAGCGACGCGCCCACGACGTCACCGACGGTCCAGCCGCCCCGCCCGTGCGCCAGCAGCACCGAGTCGAGCAGCGTCATGTCCGAGACGTACGTGGCCAGGCAGACGTGCAGCAGGGGATCGTCCGCGAGCTTGCCGTTCGTACGGAACCACACCTGAGAGCGCGGCTCGCGCGGCTCCCCGACGGTGGCGTAGGGAGGAGCGTCCACATACCGCAGGTCGACCGCCGCGCGTGCCTCGAGCATCCTCCGGGCCGTGTCCGGCGGGATGCTGAACCGTTCCGCGTGCGCCGGAATCGTCTCGGCGGCCGTCGGCAGCGAGTCGGGGTCCGGGGCCTGCGGCATCCGTGCCTGGTGGTCGAGCCCTTCCTCGTACGTCTGGAAGGACGCCGAGAGATGGAAGATCGGCTGGCCGTGCTGGACGGCGACGACCCGCCGGGTCGTGAAGGACCGGCCGTCGCGGATCCGGTCGACCGTGTAGACGATCGGGGCGCCCGGGTCGCCCATGCGCAGGAAGTACGCGTGCAGGGAGTGGGCCGTGCGGTCGTCGGGGACGGTGCGGCCCGCGGCGACGAGCGCCTGGGCCGCGACCTGTCCGCCGAAGACCCGGGGCACGATCGCCGAGCGCGAGCGGCCCCGGAAGTAGTCCTGCTCGATCTGCTCCAGGTCGAGCAGATCGAGCAGGTCTTCGAGCGCGTTCGTCACCTGGACTACAGCCCCATGTCCTTGGCGATGATCGACTTCATGACCTCGCTGGTGCCGCCGTAGATGCGGTTGACGCGGTTGTCGGCGTAGAGGCGGGCGATCGGGTACTCGTTCATGTAGCCGTAGCCGCCGTGCAGCTGGAGGCAGCGGTCGATGACGCGGTGCGCGACCTCGGTGCAGAACAGCTTGGCGGAGGCGGCCTCGGCGGGCGTGAGCTCTCCCGCGTCCAGTGCTTCCAGGGCGCGGTCGGCGACGGCCTCGGCGGCGTCCACCTCGGCCTGGCAGGCGGCCAGCTCGAACTTGGTGTTCTGGAAGTGCGCGACCGGCTTGCCGAAGACCGTGCGCTCCTGCACGTACTCCTTGGCGAACCGGACGGCGGCCTTGGCCTGGGCGTACGCGCCGAACGCGATGCCCCAGCGCTCGGACGGCAGGTTCCGGCCGAGGTAGTAGAAGCCCTTGTTCTCCTCGCCGAGCAGGTCCTCGACGGGGACCTTGACGTCGACGAAGGCCAGCTCTGCGGTGTCGGAGGTCTTCAGGCCGAGCTTGTCCAGCTTGCGGCCTATGGAGTAGCCCTCGGACTTGGTGTCCACTGCGAACAGCGAGATGCCGAAGCGGCGGTCGTCCTCGCGCGGGGCGGAGGTACGGGCGCACACGATCACACGGTCGGCGTGCACACCACCGGTGATGAAGGTCTTGGCGCCGTTGAGGACGTAGTGCGTGCCGTCCTCGGAGAGCTTGGCGGTGGTCTTCATGCCCGCGACGTCGGAGCCGGTGCCCGGCTCGGTCATCGCCAGCGCCCACATCTCCTCGCCGCTGACGAACTTCGGCAGGTAGCGCTTCTTCTGCTCGTCGTCGGCCAGCATCTTGATGTACGGCAGGGCGAGCAGCACATGCACGCCGGAGCCGCCGAAGTTGACGCCCGCGCGCGAGGTCTCCTCGTAGAGGACGGCCTCGAACTTGTGCGTGTCCAGGCCCGCGCCGCCGAACTCCTCGGGGACGTTGATGCCGAAGATGCCCAGCTCGCCGAGCTTGTAGTAGAAGTCGCGAGGAGCCTGGCCGGCCGCGTACCACTCGTCGTAGACGGGGGCGACCTCGGCCTCGATGAAGGCGCGGATGGTCTCCCGGAACGCCTCGTGGTCCTCGTTGTAGACGGTACGGCGCACGGTCGACGCCTCCTTCGCAGTCCTTGGGGCAGCAATGTCTAAGCGCTTGCTCAGACCAAGTTACCGGGCGGTTCGCAAGCCTGTCCAGAGTGAGGATCAGCACGCTCGACAACGCCGGAGGTGCGTGGGCGCATGAGAACGCCCCCGCTGTGGGGCGGGGGCCGGTGGCTCGGTGAGGTGACCTGATCACGGCAGGGGGTCACCGCTGCACGGACTCCGCTTCGCTCCTTTCCGGGCGTGGGGCTCAGCCCGGGGCGAGCGGCGGCGGCCCAGGTTGCGGGTCCTCGCCGTCGTACGCCGCCAGTGCGGCCTGGCGGCGTTCCAGCAGTTCACCGAGGTCTTCGGGGCTCACGTGGTCCTGGGCCAGCTTCACCGTGGCCCTGCCCTCGACCGCGGCCCAGGCGTGCCGCGCCCGTTTGTTGGCCCGGCACCTCGTGGCGCTCCGCAGGAAGCCCGCGCCGGCCGCGAAGCCGGCGGAGGCCAGGGCGAGCAGGGCCGCGGGTATGCGCGCGTCCGCCGTGGCCAGTCCCGCCGCTCCCGCCGTGCCGGCGAGCAGCGCGGCCGGGAAGCCGAGGGCGACATCGGCCTTGGCCCAGAACTCGGCCCGCCGGTGGGCAAGTTCCTTCTGGCGCGTCGCCTCGTCCCGTAGTCGTGCGAGCTCTGCTCGGAGGCGGCGCTCGGGGCCGTCCGGGTTCGGCAGCGTGGTTCCGTCGGCGGGAGTCACCATGCCGGTATTCCAACACGCCTGTGGCTCAAGGGAGTTGGGTCGACACAACAGCCTTCGGGTGTCGACGTCGTGGGCTCTCCACGAAACCGCGGCGCCGCTGCCGTGCGACGCGTAGCAGCGCAGGACAACGGCGACGCGTCCGCCGCCGTGAGCGTCTTTCCGGGGCTCTCGGCGCCGAGGTCGTGGCGCTCGGCGCGTCCGCCCTCGCCGCCATCGGGCATGCCGTTCCGGCCGGCTCCGCGGCCGGTACGCGGACCGTCACGCGTACCGCAGTGCGAACCACAGCTCCATCCGTACGTCCGCGTCGTCCAGGTCGACGCCCAGCAGCGACGAACAGCGAGCGATCCGCTGCCGCACGGTGTTGCGGTGGACCCCCAGGGCCAGCGCCGTGCGGTCCCAGCTGCCGTGCAGCGAGAGCCAGACGCGCAGGGTCTCGGTCAGCGCGGGCGAGGCCACGATGGGTGCGAGCAGGGTGCGGGCGTGGACGGCGGCTTCGCCGGGCGCGATCAGCTCGGCGAGGCCCGCGTCCCGCTGGCGGGCCAGCGGCGCCCGGGTCGCCTCGGCCCGGCGCAGGGCGCGCGCCGCGGAGGTGTCGGCGGCGGTGAGCTCGGAGGGCTCGGCGGGGGCGCTCACTCCGAGGGTCCAGCCCGGCTGCGGCTCGATTCGCCGCTCGCCGGAGAGCAGGACCCGTACGGTCGCACCGTCTGCGTCCACCAGGGTGCTTCCCAGCGCCGCGCCGAGGGCCGAGGCCGCGATCCGGTCCGGCTGCCCCGGCCGGGTCGCGTGCACCACCGTCCACGGTCCCTGGCCGAGCGCCGGTGCCACGTCGGCGGGAGCGGCCCCCAGCAGCAGCCGCAACAGCGCGGCGGACCGCCCGGTCGCGTCGGCCCCCTGATGCGGGGCGGTGAGCAGCGACAGCAGGACGACGGCGACTCCCGCGATCGTGTGCCCGCCGACCTCGCGCGCCTCGGCGGCGATCCCGAGGACGAGGCCCTCGCCGCCGCCCAGCGCGTACGCGGCGAGGTGGGTGTCCCCGACGGAATCGGTGGCCGAGGCGGGTGCCGGCCGCGCGGAGCCGGCGGCCTGCGCGCCGGCCGCCGGCTGGGTACCGGGGGAAGGCGGGGAAGGGGCCGTGTGGGGACCCGGGCCCCCGGCCCCGTCCTCCTCGTTCTCCCCATCCTCCGTCTCCGGCCTCACCACCCGGGACAGCCGCCCCAGCGCCTCGCGTGCCTCCCGTGACGGCGCCCGGCCGGCCGCCTGCAGGGCCGAGCCGTCCGGGGCCAGCAGGACCGCCCAGCCGCCCAGCCGGGACGCCAGCTGCTGGAGCACCGCCGGGACCGGGTCGGGTCGGGCCGCCGCGGTGGCCAGGCCCTGCTGGGCCTCGCTCACCCGGCGCACCTCCTGGAGGCGGACCTGGGCCATCAGCCGCCAGACCGCGCGGGCGATCGCCGTGAAAGGGGTCTGCGGCGGTACCTCGATCAGCGGCAGGCCGCGCCGGTCGCACGCCGCGACGAGCGCCTCCGGCACCGAGTCGTACACCGGAGCGACACCGAAGCCGATCGCCGCTCCGCCCGCCTCGACCACGCGGGCGGCGTACATCTCCGGATCCTCCAGCAGGACGCCCGCCGTCAGCAGCAGCTCGCCGCCGAGCAGATACGGGTACGGATCGGCCATCTCCGAGGTGTGCACCCACTGGATGACGATGTTCTCGGCGCTCGCGGGGTTCTCGGGATCCGCGACACCCGCGATGAGCCGCAGGCCGAGGTCAGCACGGGCCAGCAGCGCGGCCAGCGGGACAGGCGGGGCCGGTGGGGCGGAGGGGCGAGTGGTGGGGTCCGGCATGGTGGACGTTCCATCCGATGTCGTCTTCGGGAATGGATGAAACGTACACTTCAGCGTCGCTTTCCGGCCACCTATCGTCGAGACGTCCAGCAGCCGCGGGTACGGGCGGATGTCCCCGCGCAAGAGCTGCTGCGTCCCCTCGTATCCCCTTGCACGACACGCCACCGAGAGTGAGCGAAGGAGGCCCCATGGCCGTCGACTACGCAGTGATCGTCGCCTATCTGGCCGGCATGCTGGCCATGGGCTGGTGGGGCATGCGCCGCGCCAAGTCCAAGAGCGACTTCCTGGTGGCGGGCCGCAGGCTCGGCCCCTGGATGTACTCCGGCACGATGGCTGCCATCGTCCTCGGCGGCGCCTCCACGATCGGCGGCGTCGGCCTCGGCTACAAGTACGGCCTCTCCGGCGCCTGGATGGTCTTCGCCATCGGCCTCGGACTCCTCGCCCTCTCGGTCTTCTTCTCCGCGCGCATCGCCCGGCTGAAGGTCTACACCGTGTCCGAGATGCTGGACCTGCGCTACGGCGGCCGGGCCGGCCTCATCACCGGTGTTGTGATGTGGGCGTACACCCTGATGCTCGCGGTCACCTCGACCATCGCCTACGCCACGATCTTCGACGTCCTCTTCGACATGAACCGGACGCTCGCGATCATCCTCGGCGGCTCGATCGTCGTCGCCTACTCCACGCTCGGCGGCATGTGGTCGATCACCCTCACCGACATGGTGCAGTTCGTCGTCAAGACGGTCGGCGTGCTCCTCCTGCTGCTGCCCATCGCCGTGATCAAGGCGGGCGGTTTCGCCGAGATGAAGGCCCAGCTGCCCACCGAGTACTTCGCCCCGCTCGGCATCGGCGGCGAGACGATCTTCACGTACGTCCTCATCTACACGTTCGGCATGCTGATCGGCCAGGACATCTGGCAGCGCGTCTTCACCGCCCGCAACGACAAGGTCGCCCGCTACGGCGGCACCGTCGCCGGTACCTACTGCCTCATCTACGCCCTCGCCGGCGCCGTCATCGGCACCGCCGCCAAGGTGCTCTACCCGAACCTCGGCAACGCCGACGACGCCTTCGCGACCATCGTCAAGGACGCGCTCCCGATGGGTGTGCGGGGCCTGGTCCTCGCCGCCGCGCTCGCCGCGGTCATGTCAACCTCCTCAGGCGCCCTGATCGCCTGTGCCACCGTCGCCAACAACGACATCTGGTCGAAGCTGCGCGGCGCCGTCACCCAACACCGCGCCGACGCCGAGGCGCACGACGAGGTCAAGGGCAACCGGACATTCATCCTGCTGATGGGTGTCGCCGTCATCCTCATCGCGATCGCCCTCAACAACGTGATCGAGGCGCTGACCGTGGCCTACAACCTGCTCGTCGGCGGGCTGCTGGTCCCGATCCTCGGCGGACTGCTGTGGAAGCGCGGCACGGTCCACGGCGCGCTGTCCTCCGTCGTCGTCGGCGGCCTCGCGGTCATCGGCCTGATGTGGAAGTACGGCATCCTCGCCAACCAGCCCGTCTATTACGGTCTGCTGGCCTCCCTGGCGGCCTACGTGATCGTCTCGCTGGCCACCAGGCCGACGGACGCGGCGGTCCTGGCCGCCTGGCGCGAGCGCCTCGCGGGCCGCACCCCCGAGACCGAGCCGGCGACCGACGCGGAATCGGTCCCGGCGGTCCACTAAAGTCAAACAGCCTCGAACTGTAGGAAAAGCGTAGAAAGAAGGCATGGTCATGAGCAGCAACGAGACGCCGCGCGGCCCCATCGACTCGTCCCGCATCCCGCGGTACGCCGGACCCGCGACGTTCGCCCGGCTGCCACGGCTCGACGAGGTCGGCAGCGCCGATGTCGCCGTCGTCGGTGTGCCCTTCGACGCCGGGGTCTCCTACCGTCCCGGCGCGCGCTTCGGCGGCAACGCCATCCGTGAGGCGTCGAGGCTCCTGCGCCCGTACAACCCGGCGCAGGACGCCTCGCCCTTCGCGCTCGCCCAGGTCGCGGACGCCGGTGACATCGCCGCCAACCCGTTCAACATCAACGAGGCCGTCGAGACCATCGAGGCCGCGGCCGACGATCTGCTCGGCACCGGCGCCCGGATGATGACGCTCGGCGGCGACCACACCATCGCGCTGCCGCTGCTGCGCGCGGTCGCCAAGAAGCACGGCCCGGTCGCGCTGCTCCACTTCGACGCGCACCTGGACACCTGGGACACGTACTTCGGCGCCGAGTACACCCACGGCACCCCGTTCCGCCGCGCCGTCGAGGAGGGCATCCTCGACACCGAGGCGCTCTCCCACGTCGGCATCCGCGGCCCGCTCTACGGCAAGCAGGACCTGACCGACGACGAGAAGCTGGGCTTCGGCATCGTCACCTCCTCCGACGTCTACCGCCGTGGCGCCGACGAGGTCGCCGACCAGCTCCGCCAGCGCATCGGCGACCGTCCGCTGTACATCTCCATCGACATCGACTGCCTCGACCCTGCGCACGCGCCCGGCACCGGCACCCCCGAGGCCGGTGGCATGACCTCCCGCGAGCTGCTGGAGATCCTGCGCGGGCTCGCCTCCTGCAACCTGGTCTCCGCGGACGTCGTCGAGGTCGCCCCCGCCTACGACCACGCCGAGATCACGTCGGTCGCGGCCTCCCACACCGCGTACGAACTGACCACGATCATGTCCCGCCAGATCGCGGCCGCGAGGACCGCGAAGTGACCCACGACCACGACCTCGTACTGCGTCCGACCGCGCAGCAGGTCGAGGCCGCGCTCAACCCGCCGGCCGGGCGCAACGGCGGTGACCTCGTCGTCGAGACCCTCCAGGGCCTCGGCTCCACCACCGTCTTCGGCCTGCCCGGCCAGCACGCGCTCGGCATGTTCGACGCCCTGCGCCGCTCGTCGCTCCGGTACGTCGGACTGCGCGTCGAGAACAACGCGGGCTTCGCCGCCGACGCCTACGGCCGGATCACCGGCGAGGTCGCCCCGCTGCTGCTCTCCACCGGGCCCGGCGCGCTCACTTCGCTCGCCGCGCTGCAGGAGGCGGCGGCCGCGTCCGCTCCGGTGCTCGCCATCTCCAGCCAGATCCCGACCGCGGGTCTCGGCGGCGGACGCCACGGGTACCTGCACGAACTGCGCGACCAGAAGGCGTCGTTCCGCGACATCGTCAAGTCCGTGCACACCGTGCGTACGGCCTCGCAGATCCCCTCCGCGATCGCCGCCGCCTGGGAGTCCGCGCTGAGCGCCCCGCACGGCCCGGTCTGGGTGGAGATCCCGCAGGACGTGCTGCTCGCCGGGACGAGCCTGCCCGTCGTCACGGCCATGGACGCCACACCGCACGACCTGGTGCCCCGCCCCGAACTGACGGCCGTGGCGGCGCACCTGCTGTCCAACGCCTCCCGTCCGGCGGTCATCGCGGGCGGCGGTGTCGTACGCTCCGACGCCGTCGGCAAACTGCTGGCGCTGGCCGAGAAGCTGGACGCGCCGGTCGTGACCACCTTCGGCGGCAAGGGTGCCTTCCCGTGGGAGCACCCCCTGTCGATGCAGTCCTGGCTGGAGGACCGGCACACCACCGACCTCCTGGAGGACGCCGACGTCCTGCTCGTCGTCGGCTCGGGCCTCGGCGAACTCTCCTCGAACTACCACACGTTCGCCCCGCGTGGACGCGTCATCCAGATCGAGGCGGACCTCGGCAAGCTGGAGTCCAACCACCCCGCGCTCGGTATCCACGCCGACGCCCGCATCGCGCTCTCCGCGCTGCTGGAGACGGTGGAGGAGCGCCGCGACCCGGCCGTCGCCGAGCGGGTGTCCACCCTTCTCGCGAAGGTACGGGAGCGGATCGCCGGCCAGGAACTGACCCTGGAGCAGGAGGTGCTCGCCGCGGTCCGTGCGGCTCTGCCGGACGACTCCCCGAGCTTCTGGGACATGACCATCCTCGCCTACTGGGCCTGGTCCGCCTTCGACGCCCGGCACCCGAACACGATGCACTCCGCCCAGGGTGCCGGCGGCCTCGGCTACGGCTTCCCCGCCGCGCTCGGAGCGGCCGCCGCCGACCCGTCCCGGCCGGTGCTCGCGGTCTCCGGCGACGGCGGCGCGATGTACTCGATCGCGGAGCTCGCGACGGCGAAGCAGTACGGCCTGCCCGTCACCTGGCTGATCGTCGACGACGGCGGCTACGGCATCCTGCGCGAATACATGACGGACGCCTTCGGCGAGGCCACGGCGACCGAGCTGTCCCGCCCGGACTTCGTGGCGCTCGCCGAGTCGTTCGGGGTACCGGCGGTCCGTACGACCCCCGAGTCGCTCCGCGAGGACCTGGCGAAGTCCTTCGAACAGCCAGGCCCTTCGGTCGTGGTGCTGCCGGCGCTGCTGAGGATGTTCGAGCCGACGCACCTGTGAGCGTTTCGAGGGCGCGCACCGGTCACGTCATGAGGGACCGGTGCGCGATCTCGTAGGTGCTCTGATCGTGGCGGAAGCCTTTGCGGAAGTCGTTCTGCTCCTCGAGGCCGTGGCTCCCGGGAAACCTGCCGTTGTCCGGTACGAGGTCCAGAGCCGTCCGGACGAGCTCATCGGCCGCTTTCCCGTACGAGGCGCCCCGTTGCCGGGCAGCGAGCAGATACTTCACGGCCCTTTCCAACTGCTCCGGGACATGGTCCCTCGGCCGCTTCTCCGCCTTGTCGAGCAGTTCCGCCAACTTGCGCTTCTCGTTGCCGCCTCCGATGACACGCAACGCGTGCAGAGCCGCCCACAACCGCCCGCACAGATACGCCGCACTCTCCTGCCCGTTCGCCACGAACTCCCCCTCCCCGCCGGCCCGCCCGGCGGCTGCCGGTAGTAACTACCCCGAACCCTCGTCCGGCGAACGTTCATGGGAAGTCCCCCCGGACTCAACCCGGGGCGGCACAACGCGGCATAGCGTCACCGTATGCGCCTGCGAAACGTCACCGTCGTCTTCACCGCCTCACTGGCCGTGGCCACGTGTCTCAGCGCCGCCGGGCCGGCATCGTCCACTGCCGCCACCGCGGCAACCGACTCCCGGGCCTGCTCGCCGCGCGTGAGCATCGAGAGTTACTCCGATGCGCTCGACAAGACCGAGTACGAGGGGGCCTTCGTCGGGAACTTCTCCGCACTCGCCGTCGACCGGGACGGCCAGGTGGCCGCTCTCTCGGATCGCTCGCAGCTGTTCCGCCTGGACGGGCGGAGCCTTCAGCCGCGCGGCGTCGTACGGCTCGCGGACGAGAACGGGGCCGATCTGGACTCCGAGGGGCTGGTCGTCGAGCGGGACGGGAGCCGGCTCGTGGCCTCCGAGACCGAACCGTCCATCCGGCGCTACAGCACGGACGGGCGCATCCTCGGCCGCCTCCCCGTCCCTGACGCCCTGCGGGTCGCCCCCGCCGGACGAGCCCTGCGCAACGGCACCTTCGAGGGGCTGACCCTGCAGCCCGGCGGGCGCACCATCGTCGCGGCCATGGAGACGCCTCTCTCCGGGGACAGCGTCAGGCGGATCCAGACGTGGCGACGGCACCGGGGCGGTGACTTCCGGCTCGCCGAGCAGTACGGCTACGCCGCCGACCCCGCCCTCGGCATCAGCGAGATCACCGCCACCGGCGACGGGCGCCTCCTCGTCCTGGAGCGCGGGTTCACCGCCGGCGTCGGCAACACGGTCCGGCTGTACCTCGCCGACCTGCGCCACGCCACGGACGTCAGCCGCATCGAGCACCTCGACGGTCAGGACGTCAGCGGTATCGAGCGCCCCGACGGTCAGGACGTCAGCGGTATCGAGCGCCCCGACGGTCAGGACGTCGAGGGTCAGGACGTCGACGGTCAGGGCGGTGTCCGGCTGGTCCGCAAGACCCTCCTCGCCGACATCGCCGACTGCCCCTCTCTCGGCGCCCCCGCCAAGCAGCCCCAGCCCAATCCGCTGCTGGACAACATCGAGGCCCTGGCCGTCACTTCCCACGGCCCCGGCGGCCGCCTCCGGCTCCTCCTGGCCAGCGACGACAACCAGAACGCCGCCCAGACAACCCGGCTCTACCGACTGACCGTGCGGCTGCCGCACCAGTGAGACGTACCACTCCCTGCGGCGGCCAGGTTTCATACAACCTTTCGGGTGCTGCCGAGTCATGTGAGGCGTGAAGAGAAACCCCATACCCCGCCGCAGCCGCGGGGCCCTCTGCGCGGCGGTCGCCCTCGGCGTACTCCTGCCGACCGCCGCCACCGCGACGCCGGCCGCCGCGGCCGTGCCCGTCGTGGCCTGCACCTCCCAGAAGGCGGGCCTCGCCGCCAAGCTGGTCACGGACATCACCGCCGCCCTCAAGGGCCGCGCCTCGACGACCGCCGTGCTCGTCAACGACCGGATCACCAAGACCAGCTGTGTGCTGCGGCCGGACCAGCAGTTCGACTCCGCCAGCGTGGTCAAGGTGACCGTTCTCGCCACCCTGCTCTGGGACGCGCAGAAGACCGGCCGCCAGCTGACCGCCACGGAGAAGTCCCGCGCCACGGCCATGATCACCAAGTCGGACAACGACGCCACCAGCGCGCTGTGGCGCCAGCTGGGTGTGACCAAGGTCAAGGGCTTCCTCACCGCCGCGGGCATGACGAAGACCGTGCCGGGCGCGAACGGCTACTGGGGGCTCACCCAGATCACCGCGCGTGACCAGCAGAAGCTGCTCGCACTGCTCACCGCGAAGAACGCGGTGCTCACGGACGCCTCGCGCGGCTACGTCCTCCAGCTGATGAACGCCGTCATCTCGTCGCAGCGCTGGGGCACCCCGGCCGGCGCCCCCTCCACCGCCAAGATCCACGTCAAGAACGGCTGGCTGTCCCGGTCCACCCACGGCTGGCGCGTCCACTCGATCGGGGCGTTCACCGGAACGGCGCACAACTACCAGATCACCGTGCTCACGCACGACAACGCGACGATGACCGACGGCATCAACACCATCCAGGCCGTCGCCCGTGCCGTCCACAAGGACCTCAACCCCACCGCGCGCCTCGGCTACACGCCGACCGCCACCCCGCAGGAAGCGATTCCGGCGGTCCCCGGCCGCCCGGCGCAGGACGCGGTGTCCGCGAACCCGGCGCTCCGCTAGGCCCCCCTGGCAGATCGGCCACTGGGCCCTGTCCCGGCAGATCGGCCACGATGGAGACGGTCCCTGGTCCTAGGACCAGGGACCGTACTTTCGTTGCGGCCCGTTGCAGCTTGTTGCAACGGGATGAAATCCGATCGCGCCCGCGTTGGTTCCTTCCGGCAGAACAGAACAACGGGAGGCTTTTGGTGACGGCGGCGGCAGAGCATTCATGGGCACGGCGGCTGGCCGGATACGCCTGGCGGTACCGGCGGAACGTGGTGCTCGCACTCGGATCGTCCCTCGCCGGCATGGCGGTGATGGCCGTCGTTCCGCTGATCACCAAGGTCGTCATCGACGACGTCATCGGCAGTCACAGCCGGTCACTGGCCGTGTGGACCGGCCTGCTCATAGCGGCCGCGGTCGTCGTCTACGTCCTCACCTACATACGCCGCTACTACGGCGGCCGGCTCGCCCTCGACGTCCAGCACGACCTCCGTACCGACATGTACGGGACCATCAGCCGGCTCGACGGGCACCGTCAGGACGAACTCTCCACCGGCCAGGTCGTCGGCCGTGCCACCAGCGATCTCCAGCTCATCCAGGGTCTGCTCTTCATGCTCCCGATGACGATCGGGAACGTCCTGCTCTTCCTCATCTCCCTGGTCGTCATGGCCTGGCTGTCCCTGCCGCTCACCCTCGTCGCCCTCGCCGTCGCCCCAGCCCTCTGGTTCATCGCCAAACGCAGCCGGGTGAAGCTGCACCCCGCCACCTGGTACGCGCAGCAGCAGGCCGCCGCCGTCGCCGGAGTCGTCGACGGAGCCGTCTCCGGCGTCCGCGTCGTCAAGGGATTCGGCCAGGAGGTGCAGGAGACCGCAAAGCTCAGGGACGTCGGCCGCACGCTCTTCGCCGGCCGGCTGCGCACCATCCGGCTCAACGCCAAGTACACCCCCGCCCTGCAGGCCGTCCCCGCGCTCGGACAGGTCGCCATGCTCGCGCTCGGCGGCTGGCTGGCCACCCGCGGACAGATCACCCTCGGTACGTTCGTCGCCTTCTCCACCTATCTGGCCCAGCTGGTCGGACCGGTACGGATGCTGGCCATGGTGCTCACCGTCGGACAGCAGGCCAGGGCCGGTGTCGAGCGGGTCCTGGAGCTCATCGACACCGAGCCGGTCCTGAAGGACGGTACGAAGGAACTCCCGGCCGACGCCCCGGCGACCGTCGAGTTCGACGGCGTCAGCTTCGCCTACGGGGACGGGGAGGGCTCGAAGCCGGTCCTGGACGGCTTCTCGCTGGAGATCCGCCCCGGTGAGACCGTGGCGGTGGTCGGCTCCTCCGGCAGCGGCAAGTCCACCGTCTCGCTGCTGCTGCCCCGGTTCTACGACGTCACGCACGGAGCCGTCCTCGTCGGCGGGCACGACGTCCGCGAGCTCACTCTGGACTCGCTGCGGGCCGCCATCGGCCTCGTACCGGAAGACAGCTTCCTCTTCTCCGACACCGTCCGCTCCAACATCGCGTACGGAAAGCCGGACGCGACGGACGACGAGATCCGCCAGGCGGCCCGCACCGCACAGGCGGACCGTTTCATCGATGAGCTTCCCGACGGTTACGACACCACGGTCGGCGAGCACGGCCTCACCCTCTCCGGCGGCCAGCGCCAGCGCATCGCCCTCGCCCGCGCCATCCTCGCCGACCCCCGGCTGCTGCTCCTCGACGACGCGACCTCGGCCGTCGACGCGCGCGTCGAGCACGAGATCCACGAGGCGCTGCGCGGCGTCATGGCCGGGCGTACCACGCTGCTGATCGCCCACCGCCGCTCCACCCTCGGCCTCGCCGACCGCATCGCCGTCCTCGACGACGGCCGCCTCGCCGACATCGGAACCCACGACGAGCTGCAGGAACGTTCCGCTCTGTACCGGCGGCTGCTGACCGACCCCGACGAGATGGGCGGCGTCTCCCCGGGCCGCACCGTCCCCGTCGAGATCCCCGAGGACCGCACGCTCCGGGCCGAGATGGACGCCGAGTTCGACGCCGAGCGCGGCATCACACCCCCGCTCTGGGTCCGCAAGGAAGAGGCCGAGGAGGACGCGGTGGCCGGCGCCACCCCCGAACTCCTCGCCCAGGTCGCGGCGCTCCCGCCGGCCGACGACACCCCCGCGGTCGACGAGGCGCGGGCCGTGACCCCCGAGGAGTCGTACGGGCTGCGCCGGCTGCTGCGCGGCTTCGGGCTCCCGCTGCTGGTCAGTCTGCTGCTCGTCGCCGTCGACGCGGGCATGGGTCTGCTGCTTCCGGTGCTGATCCGGCACGGCATCGACGACGGTGTCGAGCGGGTGGCGATCGGTGCGGTGTGGGCGGCCTCCGCCCTGGCGCTGCTCACGGTGCTGGTCCAGTGGGCGGGCCAGATCGGCGAGACCCGGATGACCGGACGCACGGGCGAACGCATCCTCTACGCGCTCAGGCTGAAGATCTTCGCGCAGCTCCAGCGGCTCGGCCTCGACTACTACGAGCGTGAACTGACCGGCCGGATCATGACCCGGATGACGACGGACGTGGACGCTCTGTCCACGTTCCTGCAGACCGGACTCGTCACCGCGTTCGTCTCGGTCGTCACGTTCTTCGGCATCATGGTCGTGCTCGTCGTGATCGACGTTCAGCTGGCGCTGGTCGTCTTCGCCACCCTGCCGGTACTGATCGTCGGCACGTTCTTCTTCCGCCGGCGGTCGGTGCAGGCGTACGAACTGGCCCGCGAGCGGATCAGCGTCGTCAACGCCGACCTCCAGGAGTCGGTCAGCGGGCTGCGGATCGTCCAGGCCTTCCGCCGCGAGCGCTCCGGAAACCAGCGGTTCGTGGAGCGCAGCGGCAGCTACCGCGAGGCGCGGGTGCGCGGCCAGTGGCTGATCTCCGTGTACTTCCCGTTCGTCCAGCTGCTGTCCTCGGTGGCCGCCGCGGCCGTCCTGATCGTCGGCGCCGGCCGGATCGAGGCCGGCACGCTCACGACGGGCGCGCTGGTCGCGTACCTCCTCTACATCGACCTCTTCTTCGCGCCCGTGCAGCAGCTGTCGCAGGTCTTCGACGGCTACCAGCAGGCGACGGTGTCGCTGGGCCGCATCCAGGAGCTGCTGCGGGAGCCGACGTCGACGGCGCAGGCCGGCGAACCCCTGGACGTGCCGTCGCTGCGCGGTGAGATCGCCTTCGAGGACGTCGGCTTCGCCTACGGGGGCGACGGCGGTGACGCGGCGGAAGCCGCCCTGACCGGCATCGATCTGCGCATCCCCGCCGGGCAGACCGTCGCCTTCGTCGGCGAGACCGGCGCTGGAAAGTCGACACTGGTGAAGCTGGTGGCGCGGTTCTACGACCCGACGTCGGGCCGGGTCACCGCCGACGGCTCCGATCTGCGCGACCTGGACCTCACGGCGTACCGCCACCGGCTCGGCGTCGTTCCGCAGGAGGCGTACCTCTTCGCCGGTACGGTCCGCGACGCCATCGCGTACGGGCGTCCCGGAGCGACCGACGCCGAAGTGGAGGCAGCCGCCCGCGCGGTCGGTGCCCACGACATGATCGCCACCCTTGAGGACGGCTACCTGCACGAGGTCGCCGAGCGCGGCCGCAACCTCTCGGCCGGGCAGCGCCAGCTCATCGCCCTGGCCCGGGCAGAGCTCGTCGACCCGGACGTACTGCTGCTCGACGAGGCGACCGCCGCGCTCGACCTGGCCACCGAGGCGCAGGTCAACCAGGCCACCGACCGGCTCACCGGCCGGCGCACCACCCTCGTCGTCGCCCACCGCCTCACCACGGCGGCCCGCGCGGACCGGGTGGTCGTGATGGCCCACGGCAGGGTCGTCGAGGACGGTACGCACGACGAACTGCTGGCGCTGGGCGGCCGGTACGCCGAGCTGTGGCGGACGTTCATCGGCGCGGAGGCGCCCACTCCGGCCTGAGTTCAGGGGCGTGTGGGAGTACGGGGCCGCGTGGGAGTACGGGGCTGCGCCGGAGTTCAGGAGTGCGACGGAGTACGGGGCTGCGCCGGAATACAGGAGTGCGCGGGAGTACAGGGCCGAGCCGAGGGTGCATGACCGCGTGATGGTGCCCGGCCGGAAACCGCGCGGGCGTTCGCTGCGTCGTACGTCAGTACGGCGTGGTGTGGGAGGGGAGCAAGAGTGTTCGGAAAACTGCTGGTGCACGTGCTCGCGGTACTCGCGGTCGTGGTGGCCGTTTCGCTGACGGGCCCGGGGGTGCAGCAGGCGGAGGCCATGTCCGCCTGTTCCGGGCGCCCGGTGAAGACGGTGCCGTTCGCCACGGGGGAGCTGCGCATCTATAAGAAGCGGCAGTACGTGTGCGCCCTCGCGGTCGCCAGACGGCCCGGCGCACCGAGGGCGATGTCGGTGTCGCTCCAGCCGCGCGGCGGGCGGGCCGCCGTCGACAAGGGCCGTTTCACCCGGCAGGCCGGCCCGATCACCGTGCACGCACTCAACCGCTGCGTCCGCGTCTCGGGCGCGATTGCGGGGCGGAGCGCCTCGACGGGCTGGATCCTGTGCTGAGCGTGCCGCTCGCCGTACGGATCCCGTGCCGCACGCCGCGCCGACCCTGAGTTGAACGTTGAGAACCGAAGCCGCACCACGCGCCGATCCTGCGTTGAACGCTGAACGCTGAACGCTGAACGCTGAAGCCGCACCATGCGTCGGCCGCGCCGGCTGACTCCCGCCCACAGGTACAACTGGGTCTGGCGGTACGGGTGTTACCCCCGCTAGGTTCACCGCGACCGCTGTGAACCATGGGGAGGGTGCATGCGCAAGGCGCTGAGATGGCTGTTGTCGCTCGTCATGCTCATAGGCATGGCAGGCACGACGGCGAGCGCGGCCACCGCCGCCGATCCGGCCACCACTTCAGGCTCGGTCTCGGACATCAAGGACCGGATCCTCGCGATCCCCGGGATGAGCCTGATCGAGGAGAAGCCGTACCCCGGCTACCGCTACTTCGTCCTCAACTACACCCAGCCGGTCGACCACCGGCACCCGTCCAAGGGCACGTTCCAGCAGCGCATCACCCTGCTGCACAAGGACACCGCCCGCCCTACCGTCTTCTACACCAGCGGCTACGCCGTCGGTACGAACCCCCGACGCCGTGAGCCCACCCAGATCGTCGACGGCAACCAGGTCGACATGGAGTACCGCTTCTTCACCCCGTCCCGGCCCAGCCCGGCCGACTGGAGCAAGCTCGACATCTGGCAGGCCGCCAGCGACCAGCACCGTGTCTTCGCCGCGCTGAAGAAGATCTACGCCAAGAAGTGGATCGCCACCGGCATCTCCAAGGGCGGTATGACGGCCACGTACTACGAACGCTTCTACCCGCGGGACATGGACGGCATCGTCGCGTACGTCGCGCCCAACGACGTGAGCGACAAGGAGGACTCGGCGTACGACCGGTTCTTCGAGAAGGTCGGCACCAAGGAGTGCCGCGACCGGCTGACCGCCGTCCAGCGCGAGGCACTCGGCAAGCGGCGGGCCGCGATCACCGCCAAGTACCAGGAGTGGGCCACCGCGAACGACGGCACCTTCCGTACCATCGGCTCGCTCGACAAGGCGTACGAGAGCCTCGTCTCCGACTACGCATGGGCCTTCTGGCAGTACAGCCTCCTCGCCGACTGCGCCTCCGTACCGGACGCGAAGACCGCCACCGACCAGGAGATCTACGACTCCCTCGACGCGATCTCCGGCTTCGCCTTCTACACCGACCAGGGTCTGGAGCCGTACACGCCGTACTACTACCAGGCGGGCACCCAGCTCGGCGCGCCCACGCTCGCCTACCCGCAGCTCAAGGACGTGCTGCGGTACCCGGGTTACTTCACTCCCCGGTCGTACGTGCCCCGGGCGATCCCGATGCCGGCGTTCGACCGGCGGGCGATGGCGAGCATCGACACCTGGGTGCGGCACAACGCCCAGCACATGATGTGGGTGTACGGCGAGAACGACCCGTACGGCGCGGAGCGCTTCCGCACCGGCAAGGGCTCGCGTGACGCGTACGTCTTCACCGAGTACGGCGGCAACCACGGCGCCAGCGTCGCGGGTCTGCGGGACGCGGACCGCACGAAGGCGACCGCGCGGATCCTGGAGTGGGCGGGCGTGGCTCCGGCAGCCGTTCAGCAGAACCCGGAGCTGGCGAAGCGGCTGACGCGGTACGACGCGAAGCTCGACAAGCAGGACATCGAGCGCGAGCCGTTCGCCTTGCGGCCGTAGCGTTCTGTGCTCCGAGACCCTGAGATCGCTCTGACGCTCTGACGCTCTGACGCTCTGACGCTCTGAGGATCTGAGGATCTGGGGTTCTGGGGTCTTGTGGGCTGTGTCCGTCGCCGCTGGGTCAGAGGCGACGGGCGCAGCCCACCGGCCTTTCGCCGCCGAGCTGCACATAGAGATCGGTCGACGGCGGGCACTGGGCCCGCTTGTCCACCGCCGACGCCACCTCGAACTCGGGCCGCTGCTCGCCCGAACCGTCGCAGGCGGTCTCCTTCACCTGCCCCTTGCGAGGGGTGGAGACGCAGTCACCGACGACGGTGTGCGGTCCGCCGCCACCGCCGGGGTCGCCCGGATGCGGTGGTTCCAGGTTGCGCATGCAGGCATACCCCTGCGGCACCGCCCCGTCCCCGTCCTCGTCCAGCGCGGGCCGGCTCTCCGAGATGTGCAGTACGAAGTCGGTCGCGGCGGGGCAGGCGGGCCCCGCCGAGGGCCGTCCCTCGTACCGCGTGATCACCCTGGCCGCCGCCTTCTCGCTGGTGCAGGGCACCTCACGGACGTCGCCGCGGCCCCGGCTGCTGCAGTCGCCGGGCCCCAGGAACACCGCCCCGTACCCGGACGGCGTCACGGTGTCCGTCGCCGGGGCCACCCCGGAACCAGAGGCATCGCCTCCGGGCATCTGCTGGCAGGCGACGACCTGGCCGGTGAGGACGAGAGCGCACACCACCCCCACGCCCAGACGCCGTAATCGCATGTTCCCCCCGATCGGTCCGTCCAGCGTGACCCGTCGGGGCGGGCGCACGCCAGGGGAGCAGGGGGCTTTCCGCCGCGTGGAGGTGGTGCGCAGGTTGCGCGGCGTACACCGCGCTACGCCTTAATAAGTCAGCCCGTGTCCGACCGGGTACAGCACCTGCGTCGGATCGTCCGCGCGCTGCACGGGCACGGGCAGTCTGCCCTCGGGCTCGGCCCGGCCCGCGATCACCCTTACGGCTGCCCGCAGTTCGACATCCGTCCAGCTGTACGCGGCGAGTGAGGCCGTGAAACCGGTGCCGGTCAGCTGGGCGATGTCGTACGGATTGCGGATGGCGACCGTGACCACCGGTACACCCGTCGCGGCCAGCCGGGACACGAGGGTGCGCTGGGGACTGGTCGCCGAGACGTTGTACGTACCGACGATGACGACGTCCTTCCCGGCCGCGGCCGCCACCGCCTCCTCGATCTTGGCGGCGGTCGGGGTGATGCCGGTGGACAACGCCGTGGCGGTGAAGCCCAGTTCGGTGAAGGCCTTGGCGAGGGTGGCGGTCGGCGGGCCCGTCGTTCCGGAGGGGGAGGCCGGGTCGGCGCCGACGACCAGCACGTTCCGGTGGCGGCGGCGGGACAGCGGCAGCAGCCGTCCGTCGTCGGCCAGCAGGGTCGTCGTCTGCTCGGCGATCCGGTCGGCGGCGGCCAGATGGGACCGGATGCCGACGGTGCGGTCCACGCCGTCGTGCGAGACGAACGGGTCTTGGAACAGCCCCAGTTTCGACTTCAGGAGGAGGATGCGCAGGATCGATTCCTCGATGCGCGCTTCCGTCAGCTCGCCGCCCTTGACGGCCTGGAACACGGCGTTCCAAGCGACGGCCAGGTCCGGCGGATTGAGCAGTTGGTCGCAGCCCGCCTTCAGGGCGAGTACGGGCACGCGGTCGTCACCGTACTTCTGCCGTACGCCCGCCATGCCGAGGGAGTCGGTGACGACGACGCCGTCGTAGCCGAGCTGTTCGCGGAGGATGCCGGTGAGGATGGGGCGCGAGAGCGTCGCCGGGTCCTCGCTCGGGTCGAGCGCCGGGACCACGATGTGCGCGGTCATGATCGAGTCGATCCCGGCGGCGATCGCCGCCCGGAACGGCGGCGCGTCCAGCTCACCCCACTGCTCGCGGGTGTGGTGGATGGTGGGGAGCGAGTAGTGGCTGTCGTCCTTGGTGTCGCCGTGTCCGGGAAAGTGCTTGGACGTAGCGGCGATGCCCGCGCCCTGGTACCCGCGCACCTGAGCGGCGACGAGCCCGGCCACCGCCTGCGGGTCGGAGCCGAACGACCGTACGCCGATGACCGGGTTGGCCGGGTTGACGTTCACATCGGCGACCGGCGCGTAGTTCTGGGTGATGCCCATCGCGGCGAGTTCGGCGCCCGCGATCCGCGCGGCCTCACGGGCGTCGGAGCGGGAACCGCCCGCGCCCAGCGCCATCGCGCCCGGCGCCAGGGTGGCGGGCTTGCCGACGCGGGCCACGATGCCGTGCTCCTGGTCGGTGGATATCAGCAGCGGGAGGGGAGTGGGCTGGGCGAGCCCCGCCTGCTGGATGCCGTTGGAGAGATCGGCGATCTGGTGCGGGTCGCGGGTGTTGTGCGCCCAGGCGAAGTAGATGATGCCGCCGACGTGGTAACGCCCGATCAGCTCGACGGCGGTGCGGACGCCGATCTCCTTGAGGTTGGCGTCGATGTCGGCCTGGTCGGGAGCCGTGGCGGAGTGTCCGTACACCCGCATCACGAAGAGCTGGCCGACCTTCTCCTCCAGGCTCATCCGGGCGATGAGCTTCCGAAGTCGGTCGCGCTTCCGATCGTAATGACGGTCGGGTCCGGCGCTGTTCGTGAGGGTGCCGGCATGTGCGGGGGCGGAGGAGAGGGCGACGGATGCCGCTCCGGCGGCGGTCGCGGCGAGGAGAGCACGTCTGGAGGGGGTGGTCCGGTCGGGCACTGGTGCTCCTTCCGTGAAGGAAACTTCCAAGGGCCACGGATATCCGGAAAGTAACTGCCAGTCAAGGGATTCTGCCGGAGGGGCGTGCGAGAGCGGTGGACGGGTCGGTCGTGGCGTGGGCGGGCCGCGAGTGCGGCGTGGCGCGGGCGCGGCCAGGACGTCGGGGAGGCCGTGGCGTGGCGAAGGGTGGGGGGTTGGGGAGGGCGTGGCGGGAAGGGGCGTCGGGAAGGGTGTGGCGTGGGAAGGGCTCGCCGTCGGCGCTCCAGGGCCTGCGTCAGTGGCGGCGTGCTGCTGGTCGCCCTGATGCCGTAATCCGCCTAATCCCCCTAATCCCCCTTTCGCGCCTCAGCGCCACTCGTGTACGTCGACGAGGGTGCCGGCCGTCAGGTCCGGATGCCCCCAGAAGTCGCCGACCTGGGTCCCGATCACGAGCACCGGAACCCCGTCGGTGTCCAGATGTGCCGTGTAGAACCCGAAGATCCAGGACGGGTCCGCCACCAGGTCGCGCGGCGGCTTCAGCCGGGCCAGCTCCGACCCGTCGGCCTCGTACACCACCGCGTTGTCCGTCGGCGTGTACGGCGTGTCGTCGAGTGCCTCGACAACGAGAACCCGGCCGTCCCAGACCAGCGCGGCCTGCGTCGGACTCGCGAACTCCTTCTCCACGGTCTGCCCGGCGCAGGTCCATCGGACGACGCGGTCGCCGTGGCTCCAGCCGATGACGACGGGGGCTTGGTTCTGCGGGTTCTGCGGGTCCTGAGGGTGCTGGCTCACTGGGGACTCTCCACGCTGTCGCCGATGAGAATCAGCCTACTGCGGCCGCCCCGGCTGACGATCTCTCCAGCCGTGTCCGGCCGCGCGACGGCAGCCCCCCGCCCGGCGTAGGCGTACTGGGTTCCGGCGTGGTCGCCGCACCGTGGCGTGCTGGGTTCCGGCGTGGGCGCTGCACCGTGGCGGGCGGGTTTCCCCGCGTCTCAGTGACCTCCCCGCAGTGATTCCAGATGCTCCCTCCCGGCCACCAGCAGCGCCGGCAGCTCCGCCGCTTCCGGGTGCCAGCGCTTCTCGTACTCCCAGCAGACCCAGCCGTCGTCGCCCGCGAGCGCCAGGCAGGCGGCCAGGGGCAGGACACCGGCTCCGAGTGGCAGAGGCGCGAGGTCCTGTGCCGAGGCGACATCCTTGACCTGGACATAGCCGAGGTACGGACCCAGCGCCGCATGGGTGGCGGCAGGGGACTCGTGCTCCAGCCAGGGATGCAGGACGTCCCACAGCGCACCCAGGTGCTTGTGACCGACCCGGCCCAGGATGCGGGACGCCGCGGCCCCCGTCCGATGGGAGTCGTGGGTCTCCAGCAGGATGCGTACGCCCAGGTCCGCTGCGGTCTCCGCCGCCGTGGCGAGGCGGCGAGCGGCGGTCGCGTCCGCCGTCTCCGGATCCTGATCGCCACCACCCGGGAAGACCCGTATGTACGAGGCACCCAAGTCCTTGGCCAGGAGGAGCAGTTCGCTGAGCTCCTGCCGCATGGCGTCGTCGTCACCCGCCGCCACCCGTGCGTAGCCGGCGATGGTCAGAATCTCCACACCGGCCCGGGCGAACTCCTCCGCCACCGCGGCTCGTTCGCGCGCTCCGATGCCCGGGTGGACCGGCTCCTCCGGATCGGCACGCAGCTCCACCCCCTGGTAGCCGGTCGCGACGGCAAGGGCAGCCACCTCGGGGATGGGCATGGCAGGGACGCCGAGGGTCGAGAAGGCGAACTTCACTTGGGCGATCCTTCCTGGAGGGGGAGCCGCCAGTCCTGGCCGACCAGATCGGCCCCGTACGAGCGGTGCGGCTTTTCGGCGACGAGTGTGAACCCGGCGCGCTGGTAGATCCTGCGGGCGGCGGTGAGGACGTCGTTGGTCCACAGCACCAGCTCCCTGTACCCCACTTCACGGGCGAAATCCACGACGGCGCCCACCAGCCGGTCCCCGAGGCCATGGCCCCGCGCTTCCGGTTCGACCAGGAGCAGCCTCAGCCGGGCGGTGGCTGGTGTGTCGTCCCGTACACACATGACCGAGCCGACCGGGTGGCCGTCCAGCTCGGCTATCCACACCCGCTCCAGATGCGGGTCGTGGTCCTGGGCGAAGTCCGCGACGATACGCGCGACCAGGCCTTCGAAGTCCGTGTTCCACCCGTACTCCGCGGCGTACAGCGCGCCGTGGCGCTGGACGATCCAGCCCAGGTCGCCGGGCGCGGGATCGCGCAGCACCGGACCTTCGCCGTGCCGGTCCCCGTCGGGCCGGGCCTCGCTCAGTATGTGCCGCACCGTGCGCATGGCTTCCGTCAGACGGGTGCGGTCGTCCGCGGGCACGCTGGAGAGGAGCTTGCCGACGGCCTCCCGTGACCGCTCGTCCAGCAGTGCGGTCGCCTCGCGCCCTCGTGACGTGAGAGTGATGCGCTGGCGCCGTGAGTCCACCTCCGAGGGAGCCCGCTCGACCAGGCCGTCGCGCTCGAACTTGCCGAGCAGCCGACTCAGGTAGCCGGCGTCCAGGGACAGCTCCAGCCGGAGGTCCGCGGCGTCGGTACGTGGGGCGTGGGCCAGTTCGTAGAGCACGCGCGACTCCGTGAGCGTGTACGGCGTGTACAGGTGCTTGCTGTAGTCGAGTGCGCCGATGAGGTTGGTGTAGAAGCGGTTGAACGCGCGGATCTCATGAATGGCCATGACCTGCCCAGACCTTTCCTTTGACTGAGTCAAGGGTAGGTTCGGGCATCCACCCCGACAAGGCCTGTGGATAACTCCGGCCCGGCGCGTACTGGCCGGGCACGCATCGCCCCGGCGGCCATCGCTCCGGCAACTGGTCAGGCCGGGTGTCCGCCGGCCCGGCAGTCGGCCGCCCGGTATCACCCGGCCCGGCCCGACGGCTTCGCCGGGCCCGCACTCGCCCCGTCAGCGCTTCCGCGGCGGTGCCGTGGACGCCCTCGCCATCAGCTCCGCGCCGATCGTCGCGATCCCGCCCGGCGGCGGAGCCTCCTTGCCCATCGCGAGCCGGCCCGCCCGTGCCCCGGCGTCGTACAGCGGCAGCCGCACCGTGGTCAGCGCCGGCACCGCGTCCACCGAGAACGGCAGGTCGTCGAATCCGGCCACCGAGACGTCCTCCGGAATGCGCAGTCCACGATCGCGTACGGCGGCGCAGGCACCCAGTGCCACAGTGTCGTTGGCCGCAACGATCGCCGTGAGGTCCGGGTCGCGGCGCAGCAGTTCCAGCGTGGCGTCGTAGCCCGAGCGGCGGTCGTACGGGCCGTGGATCGTGAGCCGCTCCTGATCGACCAGGCCGGTGCCGCCCCCGGCGCCCGCGTCCTCGCCGATGCCCGCGGCGGCCAGTGCCGCCCGGTGGCCCTCGAGGCGGTGCCGGGTGGTCGTCCGTTCCGTCGGGCCCGCGACGTAGCCGATCCGGCGGTGCCCGAGCGCGATCAGGTGCTCGGTGAGCCGCCGTCCGCCGCCGCGGTTGTCGAAGGTGAGGGTCGCCGTCACGGAGTCGCCGGGCACGGGCGGCCGGCCGCACAGCACCACCGTCGTCCCCGCGTCCGCGAGCTTCGCGATCTTCGCCGACATCGCGGCGATGTGGTCCGGGTCCTCCAGCGCCCCTCCGGTGAGGACGACCGCGGCGGCCCGCTGCCGCTGCAACAGGGTGAGGTAGGTCAGCTCCCGCTCCGGCGAGCCGCCCGTGTTGCAGACGACCGCCAGCTTCTCGCCGCCCGCACGTCCCGCCGCCCCCTCGCCGATCGCGGTCTGCGCGGCCCCGGCCATGATTCCGAAGAACGGGTCGGCGATGTCGTTGACGAGGATGCCGACCAGGTCGGACGTGGCCGCTGCGAGCGAGCTGGCCGGCCCGTTGAGCACGTAGTCGAGTTCGTCGACCGCACGGAGCACCCGCTCCCGCGTCGACGCGGCGACGGGGTAGTTGCCGTTGAGAACCCGGGAGACGGTCGCCGGGGACACCCGGGCGCGGGCGGCCACATCAGCCAGCGTGACTGTCATCGCTTTCCTCCGAGAGGGATCGGGCCGCGCCCTTGTCCGGGCTGGTGTCGGCAGGCTAGCGTCATAGCGGATAGAAAGCGCTTACTATAACCGTTTCGCGACCCTGTCGAGGATTCGAGGAAGTATGGAGGCAACTTCGTGACACGCAGGACAGTGCGGATCGCCATGAACGGCGTCACGGGGCGGATGGGCTACCGGCAGCACCTCGTGCGCTCCCTCCTCGCGATCCGTGAACATGGCGGTCTCGATCTCGGCGACGGCGATCTCCTCTGGCCCGAACCCGTCCTCGTCGGCCGGCGCGAGCACGCCCTGCGTGAGATCGCCGAGCGCCACGGCCTGACGGAGTGGTCCACGGACCTCGACGCGGTGCTCACCGACGGAACGGTCGACATCTACTTCGACGCCCAGGCCACATCCGCCCGCGTCGGGGCCGTCGAAAAGGCGATCGCGGCGGGCAAGCACATCTACACCGAGAAGCCCACCGCGACCGATACGCCGGGGGCACTCGAGCTGGCCCGCCTCGCGCAGGCCGCCGGCATCAAGAACGGCGTCGTCCAGGACAAGATCTTCCTGCCGGGACTGCTGAAACTGAAGCGACTCGTGGAGGGCGGATTCTTCGGCGAGATCCTCTCCGTGCGCGGAGAGTTCGGCTACTGGGTCTTCGAAGGCGACTGGCAGGAAGCCCAGCGCCCCTCCTGGAACTACCGGTCCGAGGACGGCGGCGGCATCGTCGTCGACATGTTCCCGCACTGGGAGTACGTACTGCACGAGCTCTTCGGCCGTGTGACGAGCGTCCAGGCGCAGGTCGTCACGCATGTTCCGCAGCGCTGGGACGAGCGCGGCAAGCCGTACGCGGCGACCGCCGACGACGCGGCGTACGCGGTCTTCCAGCTGGAGGGCGGAGCCGTCGCCCAGATCAACTCCTCCTGGGCGGTCCGCGTGAACCGCGACGAACTGGTCGAGTTCCAGGTGGACGGGGTGCACGGTTCGGCGGTCGCGGGTCTGCGGCGCTGCCGCGTCCAGCACTGCAGCGCGACGCCGAAGCCCGTGTGGAACCCGGATCTGCCCGCGACGGAGTCCTTCCGCGACCAGTGGCAGGAAGTGCCCGACAACACGGTCTTCGACAACGGCTTCAAGGCGCAGTGGGAGCTGTTCCTGCGGCACGTCGCGGTGGGGGAGCCGTACCGCTGGGACCTGCTCGCGGGCGCGCGCGGAGTGCAGCTTGCCGAGCTGGGGCTGAAATCGTCGGCAGAGGGACGCCGTCTCGACGTTCCGGAGCTGACGCTGTGACGATCCGGCTGCCCGGCGTCGACGGCGCACCGCGTACGTACGCGCCGCGTACCGAACCCACTGCCTACTCCGTAGGCAGTGCACCGCTCGTCTCCCGCACGGTCTTCTCGGCGGCGCACGTCGTCGCGGATCCGTACGCGGACACCGCACCGGACGGTCCCGCTGCCGTCGACTGGGACGCCACTCTCGCCTTCCGGCGCCATCTATGGGCGCACGGACTCGGTGTCGCGGAGGCGATGGACACCGCGCAGCGGGGGATGGGGCTGGACTGGGCGGGTGCCGCGGCGCTGATCCGGCGCTCGGCTGCGGAGGCGAAGGCGGTGGGCGGCCGTATCGCGTGTGGTGCCGGCACCGACCAGCTGACCGGTCCGGCGGATCTCGCCGCGGTCCGCGCGGCGTACGAGGAACAGCTCGCACTCGTCGAGGACAGCGGAGCACAGGCGATCCTCATGGCGTCCCGGGCGCTGGCCGCGGTCGCCCGCACCTCCGAGGACTATCTCGGTGTCTACAGCCACCTCTTGAGGCAGGCGCGCGAGCCGGTCGTCCTGCACTGGCTCGGACCCATGTTTGATCCCGCATTGGACGGCTACTGGGGGAGCGGCGAGCTCGACGTGGCCACGGAGATCCTCCTTCAGGTGATCGCCGAGCATCCGGACAAGGTCGACGGAGTCAAGATCTCGCTGCTGGACGCTCAGCGCGAGATCGACCTGCGGCGGCGGCTGCCCGAGGGAGTGCGCTGCTACACGGGCGACGACTTTCACTACCCCGAGCTGATCGCGGGCGACGACCACGGCTTCAGCCACGCCCTGCTCGGGATCTTCGACCCCCTGGGACCGGCCGCGGCCGAAGCCGTACGCGTCCTGGACACGGGCGACACCAAGGGCTTCCGCGAACTGCTGGACCCGACCGTCGAACTGTCGCGCCATCTCTTCGAGGCGCCGACCCGCTTCTACAAGACGGGAGTCGTCCTCCTGGCGTGGCTGGCGGGTCACCAGTCGCACTTCACGATGGTGGGTGGCCTCCAGTCCGCGCGGTCGTTGCCCCATCTCGCGCGGGCGTACGAACTGGCCGATGGGCTGGGTCTGTTCCCGGACCCGGCGCTGGCGGAAGCCCGGATGAAATCCCTGCTCACGGTGTACGGAGTTGTCCAGTGACCGACGAATCTCGCGCTCGTGGCCTCGCCCGGTTCAGCATCAATCAGATGACCGTCAGACAGCTCACGCTGCCGGAGCTCACAGACGCGTGCGGGGGGCTCGGCGTACCCGGAGTCGGCCTGTGGCGCGAACCCGTACAGGCGTACGGCGTCGAGGCCGCGGCCAAGCTCGTACGGGAGGCGGGACTGGCCGTCACGACGCTGTGCCGGGGCGGCTTCTTCACCGCGACCGATCCGGGGGAGCGGGCACGAGCCCTGGACGACAACCGCGCGGCCATCGACGAGGCGGCGACGCTGGGAACGGACACCCTCGTACTCGTCTCGGGCGGGCTCCCGCCCGGCAGCCGGGACCTGGCTGCCGCACGGGAACGCATCGCGGACGCGCTCGGCGTCCTCGCGCCCTACGCACAGGAGCGTGGCGTGCGCCTCGCGATCGAACCGCTCCACCCGATGTACGCGGCGGACCGCTGCGCCGTCTCCACGCTGACGCAGGCGCTCGACATCGCGGAGCGGTTCCCCGCGGAGCAGGTGGGCGTGGTCGTGGACACGTATCACGTCTGGTGGGACGACCAGGCGCCCGCGGCGGTCACCCGCGCGGGCGCGGGCGGGCGGATCCACTCCTTCCAGCTGGCCGACTGGGTCACCCCGTTGCCGGCGGGGGTGCTCAACGGCCGCGGCCAGCTGGGTGACGGGGTGATCGACCTGCGCGCCTGGCGCGAGAGGGTCGACGCGGCGGGCTACACAGGCCCTGTCGAGGTGGAGCTGTTCAACGACGCTCTATGGGCACGGGACGGTGTCGAGGTGCTGTCCGAGACGGCATTGCGGTACGTACGGCACGCGCTGTAGCACTCGGCGCCTGCTTCGCTGAATCGTCACTCTTGGCGAAAACGCCGAGTCTGCCCCGCTATATCAGCATTTCGAGATTCCGGAAAAATAACTGCCCGCAGTCGTGCAACCCTTCCGGCGTGAGGTGAGTCGTACTTGGCATCGGGGTTCCCGGGGGAGGGATCTGGGGGGATCGGGGAGCTCTGATGGGGGAGGCGGGGCCCGGTCAATCGACCGGGCCCCTTGAAGTTGGTTGCCGAGGCAGGTTGTCCACAGGTCTGACCCCGTCGGTTGTCCACAGGCCCGGCACGCTGTCCGACCCTGGCGGTAGCGTCGGATCATGTCCAATCTGGCAGTGCTCGAAGGGGTCCTGGAGCGGATCACCTACGCCAACGAGGAGAACGGGTACACGGTCGCCCGCGTCGACACCGGTCGCGGCGGCGGTGACCTCCTCACCGTGGTCGGCTCGCTCCTCGGCGCGCAGCCGGGTGAATCGCTGCGGATGGAGGGCCGCTGGGGCTCCCACCCCCAGTACGGCAAGCAGTTCACCGTCGAGAACTACACGACGGTCCTCCCCGCCACCGTCCAGGGCATCCGCCGCTATCTCGGATCGGGCCTCATCAAGGGCATCGGCCCCCGAATCGCCGAGCGGATCGTCGACCACTTCGGGGCGGACACCCTCGACGTCATCGAGCAGCAGCCCAAGAGGCTCGTCGAGGTCCCCGGCCTCGGTCCGAAGCGCACGAAGATGATCGGCGCCGCATGGGAGGAGCAGAAGGCCATCAAGGAAGTCATGGTCTTCCTCCAGGGGGTCGGTGTGTCCACGTCCATCGCCGTGCGGATCTACAAGAAGTACGAGGACGCCTCGATCTCCGTCGTGAAGAACCAGCCGTACCGCCTGGCGGCCGATGTGTGGGGCATCGGGTTCCTCACCGCCGACCGGATCGCCCAGGCGGTCGGGATACCCCACGACAGCCCGGACCGGGTCAAGGCCGGCCTGCAGTACGCCCTGTCGCAGTCCACGGACCAGGGCCACTGCTTCCTCCCGGAGGAGCAGCTGATCGCGGACGCCGTGAAGCTCCTCCAGGTGGACACCGGCCTCGTCATCGACTGCCTCGGCGAGCTCGCGGCCGACGACGAGGGAGTCGTACGGGAGCAGGTCCCGGCCGCGGACGGGGGCGATCCCGTGACCGCGGTCTATCTGGTGCCCTTCCACCGCGCCGAGCTGTCCCTGTCCGCCCAGCTGATCCGGCTGCTGCGCGCCGACGAGGACCGTATGCCGGCCTTCCAGGACGTGGCCTGGGACAAGGCGCTGGCCTGGCTCGCGGACCGCACGGGCGCGGAGCTCGCCCCCGAGCAGCAGGAGGCCGTGCGCCTCGCACTCACCCGTAAGGTCGCCGTCCTGACCGGCGGTCCTGGCTGCGGCAAGTCCTTCACGGTCCGCTCGATCGTGGAGCTGGCCCGGGCCAAGAAGGCCAAGGTGGTGCTTGCCGCGCCCACCGGCCGCGCGGCCAAGCGGCTCGCCGAGCTCACCGGAGCCGAGGCGTCCACCGTCCACCGGCTGCTGGAGCTGAAGCCGGGCGGCGACGCGGCGTACGACCGGGACCGGCCGCTCGACGCGGATCTGGTGGTGGTCGACGAGGCATCCATGCTGGATCTGCTGCTCGCCAACAAGCTGGTGAAGGCTGTGGCTCCGGGTGCGCATCTGCTGCTGGTCGGGGATGTGGACCAGCTGCCGAGCGTCGGCGCGGGAGAAGTGCTCAGCGACCTCCTCGCGGACAGCAGCCCGGTGCCCTCCGTCCGGCTCACCCGGATCTTCCGGCAGGCCCAGCAGTCCGGCGTCGTCACCAACGCGCATCGCATCAACTCCGGGGTGCAGCCCCTCACCCAGGGCCTCAGTGACTTCTTCCTCTTCGTCGAGGAGGACACCGAGGAGGCGGGCCGGCTGACCGTGGACGTCGCGGCGCGGCGTATCCCGGCCCGCTTCGGTCTGGATCCGCGGCGCGATGTGCAGGTGCTCGCCCCGATGCACCGAGGCCCGGCCGGTGCGGGCAACCTCAACGGGTTGCTGCAGCAGGCGATCACCCCCGCCCGCCCCGATCTTCCGGAGAAGCGGCTCGGCGGCAGGGTCTTCCGCGTCGGCGACAAGGTCACTCAGATTCGCAACAATTACGAGAAGGGGGAGAACGGAGTCTTCAACGGCACGGTCGGCGTGGTGACCTCACTCAATACGGTCGATCAGCGGCTGACGGTGCTGACGGACGAGGACGAGGAGGTGCCGTACGACTTCGACGAGCTGGACGAGCTCGCGCACGCCTACGCCGTGACGATCCACCGCTCTCAGGGCAGTGAGTATCCGGCGGTGGTGATCCCGGTCACCACCGGAGCGTGGATGATGCTCCAGCGGAATCTGCTCTACACGGCCGTGACACGCGCCAAGAAGCTCGTTGTACTCGTCGGTTCCCGCAAGGCGATAGGACAGGCAGTCCGCACCGTTTCCGCAGGCAGGCGCTTTACCGCACTCGACCACCGGCTGACAGGTGGACGGTTCGTGGGAAAGATCACCTAGGACTTCCGGAACCGGGGCGAAGGGAGCAGTATGGGCAGGCTGGCGGCACTGAGTGCCGCCAATAGGGCCAATGGTCGACCCCGAGTGCACTCTCCTCAGCCAAATGGGGGATGGTAGAGACAGTCAGGGCACCTCGAAGAAGAGGCACTACGTCGGTGAGGGATGACGTGAGCGACAACTCTGTAGTACTGCGGTACGCGGACGGTGAATACACCTACCCGGTGGTCGAGAGCACCGTCGGTGACAAGGGCTTCGACATCGGGAAGCTCCGGGCGCAGACCGGTCTGGTGACCCTGGACAGCGGTTATGGCAACACAGCCGCCTATAAATCCGCGATCACCTACCTCGACGGCGAGCAGGGGATCCTCCGCTACCGCGGCTACCCGATCGAGCAGCTGGCCGAGCGTTCCACCTTCCTTGAGGTGGCGTACCTGCTGATCAACGGTGAGCTCCCGACGGTCGACCAGCTGGCCACATTCAAGGGCGACATCACCCAGCACACCCTGCTGCACGAGGACGTCAAGCGGTTCTTCGACGGCTTCCCGCGCGACGCCCACCCGATGGCGATGCTGTCGTCCGTGGTCAGCGCGCTGTCGACGTTCTACCAGGACAGCCACAACCCGTTCGACGAGCAGCAGCGCAACATGTCGACGATCCGGCTGCTGGCCAAGCTGCCGACGATCGCGGCGTACGCCTACAAGAAGTCGATCGGCCACCCCTTCGTCTACCCGCGCAACGACCTCGGGTACGTGGAGAACTTCCTGCGGATGACCTTCTCGGTCCCGGCGCAGGAGTACGAGCTGGACCCGGTCGTGGTCGCCGCGCTCGACAAGCTGCTCATCCTGCACGCGGACCACGAGCAGAACTGTTCGACCTCCACCGTGCGCCTGGTGGGCTCCTCGCAGGCGAACATGTTCGCCTCGATCTCCGCGGGTATCTCCGCCCTGTGGGGGCCGCTGCACGGTGGCGCCAACCAGTCGGTGCTGGAGATGCTCGAGGGCATCAAGGCCAACGGTGGCGACGTCGACTCCTTCATCCGCAAGGTGAAGAACAAGGAGGACGGCGTCCGCCTGATGGGCTTCGGCCACCGCGTCTACAAGAGCTTCGACCCCCGCGCCAAGATCATCAAGGCGGCGGCGCACGATGTCCTCTCGGCGCTCGGCAAGTCCGACGAGCTGCTCGACATCGCCCTCAAGCTGGAGGAGCACGCGCTCTCCGACGAGTACTTCGTCTCGCGCAACCTCTACCCCAACGTGGACTTCTACACGGGCCTGATCTACCGGGCCATGGGCTTCCCGACCGAGATGTTCACCGTGCTCTTCGCGCTCGGCCGACTGCCCGGCTGGATCGCCCAGTGGCACGAGATGATCAAGGAGCCGGGTTCCCGCATCGGCCGCCCGCGCCAGATCTACACCGGTGAGGTCCTTCGGGACTTCGTCCCGGTCGAGGCCCGCTGACACCCGACGCCTGACATCGCGGGCAGTCGCCCGGGGTGTCGTTCCGGGCTGTCGCCCCCTGGGAACAGCGAGAACCCAGGTAACGGCGAGGGCCCCGGTACAGCGAGAAGCGCCCCGCTTCCGATCCCCCCACGGGTCGGCGAGCGGGGCGCTTCCCATATCCCCGGTGCGGATTCCCCCCACGGGATCCGGCCCGGGCGTCTGCTGGTGTCCAGCAGAAGCTCTTCGCGGTCTGCCGGGGTACGTATCTACGGGAGGGCCGCTCAAAGCTCCCCGGTCGTACGTGCCCCGGCCAACGCTTGCCTGGGACGTCCCCCAAGACATCCCATGAACGTCCCCCAAGACGTCCTGGCATCGCCCACTTAGACTCGCGAAGAGCCCGAATGGTTACCCTCAAATATCTGTGATCTGGATCTCTTTGTGAAGGTCCTGTGTATCACGTGAAGGATCGCAGACGCAGGCTGTTGCTGACCACGAAAACGGACGAGAAAGCCATGGCAATTCCCGCGATCATGGGATTGAGCAGTCCGGCGGCGGCCAGCGGCAGCGCCGCGACGTTGTAGCCGAAGGCCCAGAAGAGGTTGCCCTTGATCGTGGCGAGGGTCCGACGCGAGAGCCGGATGGCGTCGGCGGCGACCCGCAGATCGCCCCGTACGAGCGTGAGATCGCCGGCCTCGATCGCGGCGTCGGTGCCCGTGCCCATGGACAGTCCCAGATCGGCGGTGGCCAGCGCAGCCGCGTCGTTCACGCCGTCGCCGACCATCGCGACCGTACGGCCCTCTGCCTGAAGACGCCGGACCACGGCCACCTTGTCCTGCGGCAGCACCTCGGCGCACACCTCGTGGATGCCTACCTCGGCCGCGACCGCCTCGGCGACCGCGCGGTCGTCTCCCGTCAGCAGCACGGGCCTCAGCCCCAGCGCCCGCAGCCGGACGACCGCCTCGGCGCTGGTGCTCCTGACCGCGTCTGCCACGGTCAGTACGCCGCGGGCCTTGCCGTCCCAGGCCACGGCGACGGCGGTGCGTCCGGTGATCCCGTCGAGCTCGCCAGGCGGTTCCACTCCGGCGTCGATGAGCAGGCGGGCTCGGCCGACGAGGACGGTGCGGCCCTCCACCGTGCCGCGCACGCCGAGGCCGGGGACGTTCTCGAAGGCGTCGGGGACGGGCAGCGGGCCGACGCGTTCAGCCGCGCCGTCCGCGACCGCGCGGGCGACGGGATGCTCCGAGGCGTGCTCCAGGGCGCCTGCGAGCCGCAGCAGCTCCTCCTCGGTGGTGGGGCCACTGACGTACACGTCCTGCAAGTGCATACGGCCGGTGGTGACCGTTCCGGTCTTGTCCAGGACGACGGTGTCCACCGCGCGGGTCGACTCCAGGACCTCCGGTCCCTTGATCAGAATGCCGAGCTGCGCGCCACGGCCCGTACCGACCATGAGCGCGGTGGGGGTGGCCAGGCCCAGCGCACAGGGACAGGCGATGATCAGCACCGCGACGGTGGCCGTGAAGGCCGCGGTCGTATCGTCGGTGATCAGCAGCCATGCGACCAGGGTGCCGAGCGCGATCAGCAGGACGACGGGGACGAAGACGGCCGAGATGCGGTCGGCGAGCCGCTGCACCCGGGCCTTGCCGTTCTGGGCGTCCTCGACCATCCGGGCCATCCGGGCCAGCTGTGTGTCCGCCCCGACGCGTGTCGCCTCGACGACGATCCGGCCCGCGGTGTTGACGGTGGCGCCGGTGACGGCGTCGCCGACGCTGACGTCTGCTGGTACGGATTCGCCCGTCAGCATCGAGGCGTCGACGGTCGAGGTGCCCTCGACGACGGTGCCGTCGGTGGCGATCTTCTCACCCGGGCGGACGACGAAGAGGTCGCCGACGGCGAGCCGGGCGGCCGGGATGCGCAACTCGGCGCCGTCCTTGAGGACGGCCACGTCCTTGGCGCCCAGCTCCAGCATCGCGCGCAGGGCGGCACCGGCCTTCCGCTTGGCACGTGCCTCCAGATACCGGCCGAGGAGTATGAAGGTGATGACACCCGCGGCGACTTCGAGGTAAACGGTCGACGCTCCGCTGGTGCGGTCGGCTGTTGTGTCCACGGTGAGGTCGAAACCGTGGCGCATGCCTGCCATGCCCGCATGGCCGAAGAAGAGCGCCCAGAGTGACCAGCCGAAGGCGGCGAGAGTGCTGAGGGAGACGAGGGTGTCCATGGTGGCCGCGCCGTGCCGGAGGTTGGTCCACGCGGCGCGGTGGAACGGCAGTCCGCCCCAGACGACGACGGGGGCGGCCAGGGTCAGGGAGAGCCACTGCCAGTTGTCGAACTGGAGGGCGGGCGCCATGGCGAGCAGCACAACGGGCGCGGCGAGCAGGGCGGACACGCTCAGCCGCTGCCCCAGCGCGGTGACGTGATCCCTGTCGCGGGCTTTGGGGCGTGTTTCGGTCGCGGCTTCGAGGCGAGCCCTGGGCTGGGTCTCGGTCGTGGTGCCGAGATGAGCCCTGGGCTGGGTCTCGGTCGCGGTCTCTTCTTCGGGTCCTGGCTGCCCGGGCTCGGTCTTCTCCGTCAGCTGGGCGATCGGGTTCCCGCCTGCCGTGTCCGGGGCCGGGGCCGAAGGCGCCGTGGCCGGAGCGTCGGGTATCGCGGTTGGGGGCAGGAGGGGTGCGGCCGGAGTGCCGGGTGTCGCGGTTGGGGGCAGGAGGGGTGCGGCCGGAGTGCCGGGTGTCGCGGTTGGGGGCAGGAGGGGTGCGGCCGGAGTGCCGGGTATCGCGGTTGGAGGCAGGAGCGGTGTGGCTGCGTAGCCCGTCTTCTCGACCACGGCGACGAGATCCACGACGTCCGTGCCGCCGCCGTAGATGACGCGGGCCTTCTCGGTGGCGTAGTTCACCGTGGCGGTGACGCCGTCCATGCGGTTGAGCTTCTTCTCCACGCGGGCCGCGCACGACGCGCAGGTCATTCCGCCGATCAGGAGCTCGATCCGCGAGCCACCCGCGTCCGGGATCTCGGTTGCGCTGCTGGTCATCTGTGCTGGGTTCCAAGGCCGGGGCCGGGCCGTCCGCCGCAGCTGAGGCCCGGCCGGATGTGGGGTGTCAGGCCTGGCCGACGAGCTCGTAGCCGGCCTCGTCGACCGCCGCGCGCACCGAGGACTCGTCCAGTGGCGCGTCGGAGATCACGGTGACCTGTCCGGTGGCGGCGACGGCCTTGACCGAGGTGACGCCCGCGATCTCGGAGACCTCGGCAGTCACCGCCCCCTCGCAGTGACCGCACGTCATGCCCTTCACCTCGTACACCGCGGTGACGCCGCCCAGCTGGACGTCTGCCGCGCCGCCGCCGTGGCAGGAACCGGAAGGCGAGCAGCAGGAGCCGGTGGCCTCGGGAGTCTCGGTCTTCGTCTCGACGGTCATGGCGTTCTCCTGTTCGAGGGCGTGTCGCTTTGTGATCGCTTCGTGCAACGAAGTCATGGTGCATCAAGAGGCCCCTGGGAATGACGGGACTCCCTGACAGTCGTCAGACTATACCCCTAGGGGGTATTAATGCGAGCTTGTCCCGGCAGGGGCGTGTTCCGGCGGTGCCTGGTCGAACAGTGGCGAGAGGTAGCGGTACAGCACCGTTTTCAGCTCCGCTTTGTACGCCTCCCGTTCGTCCCCCTCGTGGGCGAGGATCAGGTCCAGGCCCGCCTTGGCGACGGAGAACGCCATGCTCGCCGTGCGGTGGAGCTCGGCGGGGTCGGCGTCGGGGAGGAAGTCGCCGAGGATTTCCTCGGCGCGCGTGAGCAGTGCGGAGTGCACGGCGTCGTGCTCCTCGGTGATCCGGCCGGGGATCTCGGAGTTGTGCATGAGGACGGCGAAGGCCGGGTTCTCGCAGTTGAACTCGATCAGTGGATCGAGGGCGGAGTCCAGTAGCTCGTGGAGGGGGAGGGTGGGGTCGAGCGCCTCGAAGGCTGCACCGTGGGACTCGCGCCAGCGCTGCATCAGTCGGCCGCCCAGTTCGACGGCGATGGCCTCCTTGTTCGGGAAGAACTGGTACAGCGTGCCGGGTGAGACGCCTGCCTCGCGGGCGATCGCGTTGGTGCTGGCCGCGGTGTAGCCGCTGCGGCAGAAGATGCCCGCCGCGGCCTCCAGGAGCTGGGCGATACGGCGCTCGCCGCGGGCCTGGCGGCGGCGTGGCTGTGTGGGCTTGGGCTCCGCGGGCTTGGACTGCGCGGACTTGGCCTGTGCGGGCTTGGTCTGGGCCTCGGCGTCGGGTGCCTGTGGCATGTGAATCACCAATCCCCAGCTCTTCAGGTTCGGTTGACAAACGCGAGTGGTCGCTCGCATTCTTGAGGAACGCGAGCGATGACTCGTGTTTGTCAGTCTATGGCAATGGACGATCTGTGCTGCCTGCTGCGCGGCACCGGTCTCGGTGAAGGGGACACCGCACGATGTCCGAAGTCAACGCCGAGCCGCGCCTTGGCGGCTGGACCAGGGCTGTCACCGCGCGACCACGGCTGTCGCTGCTGCTCGCCCTGATCATCACGGCACTCGCCGTGTTCGCGGGCAGCGGAGTGGGCGACCGGATGGGCAGCGGTGGCTGGGAGGACCCCGACGCCCAGTCGACGTACGCCAAGAACGCGCTCGACCGCGAGTTCCCGGCCGCGCGGCCCAATCTGCTGCTGCTCGTCGGCAGCGGGCCGGCAGGCGTGGACGATCCGGCGGTCGCCGCCGAGGCCGCCCGGCTGACCGAGCGGCTGGCAGGTGAGAAAGGCGTCACGGGCGTCGGCTCCTACTGGCAGAGCAAGTCGCCCGCGTTGCGCGCCGAGGACGGCCGCGAGGCTCTGATCGTCGCCCGGATAGAAGGGGACGAGAAGGCGGCCGGGCAGGTGCTGGAGCGCATCGCCCCCGAATACCGGGGGACACACGGTCCTGTGAAGGTCTCCGTCGGCGGGCCCGTCGCCGTCATGCACGACATGCAGACGATCATCCAGGAGGACCTGCTGCGGGCCGAGATGATCGCCCTGCCGGTGACGCTGGTGCTGCTGGTGATGGTCTTCGGCAGCGCGGTCGCGGCCCTGCTGCCGCTGGGCATCGGCATCGTCGCCATCCTCGGTACGAACGCGGTCCTGCGCGGACTCACCGAATTCACCGATGTCTCGGTCTTCGCGCAGAACCTCACGACAGCTCTCGGTCTCGGACTCGCCATCGACTACGCCCTGTTCATCGTGCGCAGATTCCGGGAGGAACTGGCAGCGGGTGCGCAGACCCGGGAGGCGGTCGGGACCACCCTGCGCACGGCAGGGCGGACGGTGCTGTTCTCGTCCCTCACCGTGGCCGTGTCGCTGGCCGCGATGCTGGTCTTCCCGCAGTACTTCCTGCGGTCGTTCGCCTACGCCGGGATAGCGGTGGTGCTGCTGGCCGCCGCGGCCGCTCTTGTTCTGCTCCCCGCCGCGCTGATGCTGCTGGGGAACCGGGTGAACGCGCTGGATCTGCGCCGCCTGCTGCGCCGGGGCAGCAGCAGGAAGGCCGCCTCCTCGGACGCTGCTGAAGGTGCGCGCTGGGGCAGGGTGGTGGCGTGGGTGATGCGGCGGGCGCCGGTCTTCGCCGCGGCCACCACCGCCGGGCTGGTGCTGCTCGGACTGCCCTTCCTGGACGTGAAGTTCGGGCGCGCCGACGACCGCCAGCTGCCGCCGACCGCCGAGTCGCATGTCGTGCAGCAGCACATCCGGGACGGATTCCCCGGGAGCCCCGGCGGCGGCCTCGATGTCTTCGCCGAGGGCGTGGCCACCCCCGCGCAGTACGCCGAGTACCGGGAGCGCGTCTCGGCACTCCCGGGTGTACTGCGGGTGGACGGACCGCTCGTCTCCGGCACGCACGCGACCTTCATGGTGCTTCCCGAGGAGGAGGCCGTGGGCGAGGAGTCCCAGCGGATCGTGCGTGAGCTCCGCGCGGAGCCTGCCCCGTTCGAGACGTCGGTCACCGGCGCGGCCGCGATGCTGGTCGACTCCAAGGACGCGATCGGTGACCGGCTGCCCTGGGCGGCGGGCATCATCGCCGTCGTCACGCTGCTGTTGGTCTTCCTGCTCACCGGCAGCGTGATGATCCCGCTCCAGGCCGTCGTCCTCAACGGCCTCAGCCTCACCGCGATGTTCGGGGCCGTGGTCTGGGTCTTCCAGGAAGGCCATCTCTCCGGGCCCCTCGCTTTCACGTCCACCGGCGACATCGAGACGACGCTCCCGGTCCTGATGTTCTGTGTCGCCTTCGGCCTCTCCATGGACTACGGAGTGTTCCTCCTCTCCCGGATCAAGGAGGAGTACGACCGCACCGGCGACCATGAGCATGCGGTGGCCTACGGACTGCGCCGCACGGGCGGGCTGATCACTGCCGCGGCCGTGATCCTCGCTGTCGTGATGGTCGCGATCGGCACCTCGCGGGTGGCCAACACGAAGATGCTCGGTCTCGGGATCGCCCTCGCCGTTCTCATGGACGCAATGGTGGTGCGCAGCCTTCTGGTTCCGTCGGTGATGCAGCTGACGGGGCGGGCTACCTGGTGGGCGCCGGCTCCGCTGCGCGCCTTCCACGCGAGGTTCGGCCTCAGCGAGGGCGAGATATCCGGGCCCGCCCCGGCGGAGCAGGGCGTCGAGGAGCGGGACGAGGCGGCGCGGAGCATTCCGGGGCGGGACGACCGGGACCGCGACAAGGCCGCTGTGGGCGGTTAGGTTCGCACTGGATCGAGCGAAGCCAGGGAAGGCGTGGCCGATGAGGGCTGTGGTGTTCGAGCAGTACGGGCAGGACGCCGGCGTGCGCGAGGTGCCGGACCCGGTGCCGTCGGAGCACGGCGTGGTCGTGCGCGTCGAGGCCACGGGGTTGTGCCGCAGCGACTGGCACGGCTGGATGGGCCATGACCCGGACATCACCCTCCCGCATGTCCCCGGGCATGAGCTGGCCGGAGTGGTCGAGGCGGTGGGCCCCGGGGTCGCCAACTGGCAACCCGGGGACCGGGTCACCGTGCCGTTCGTCTGCGCCTGCGGCCGCTGTGCCGCCTGCGCGGCAGGCGACCAGCAGGTCTGTGAGCGCCAGACCCAGCCCGGGTTCACGCACTGGGGCTCCTTCGCCGAGTTCGTGGCGCTGGAGCATGCGGACGTCAATCTGGTGGGTGTGCCCGAGGAGCTGTCGTTCGCGACGGCAGCGGGGCTCGGCTGCCGGTTCGCGACCGCATTCCGGGCCGTGGTCTCCCAGGGACGGGTGGCGCCGGGCGAGTGGGTGGCCGTACACGGCTGCGGTGGAGTCGGACTGTCCGCGGTGATGATCGCGGCGGCGTGCGGGGCGCGGGTCGTCGCGGTGGACGTCTCACCGCGCGCCCTGGAACTGGCGCGGAAGTTCGGCGCGGCGGAATGCTTGGACGCCACGGCGCTCACGGGTACGGGCGGCACTGCCGAGGCGGTGCGCGAGCTGACGGGCGGCGGTGCCCATCTCTCGCTCGACGCGCTCGGCTCGCCCATCACCTGCGCGGCCTCCGTGCAGAGCCTGCGCCGCCGCGGACGGCATGTGCAGGTGGGTCTGCTGCCCTCGGCAGCCGGTGACCCTGTCGTGCCCATGAGCCGGGTCATCGGCGAGGAGCTGGAGATTCTCGGCAGCCACGGGATGGCGGCCCACGCCTATGGCCCGATGCTGGAGATGGTTCGCTCCGGGGCGCTCCGGCCGGATCTCCTGGTGACCTCGGTGATCTCCCTGGACGCCGCTCCCGCCGCGCTGTCGGCCATGGGGAGGACCCCGGGTGCGGGCGTGACGATCATCGAGCCGGCTCGTGGCCAGGTCGTGTCTTCAAAGTCCCGTCTGCCCGCCCTTCGGGCGGACGACGCTACTTTGAAGACACTCCCCAGGGCCTGATCCACCGGACAGGCCCCGAGCGCCTCTGGGATTCACAGGCGCGGGTGGCCACGGTGGACTGTCCATTCACGGGCCAGGACCGACATGGCCGTGGCGTCGATCCACCCGTCTCCGTGGCGCAGGGCCTCGCGCTGGGTGCCCTCGGCGACGAAGCCCGCCTTCTCGTAGGCCCGTCGGGCCCGGGGGTTGAAGTCGAAGACCTGCAAGGAGATCCGGTTCAGGCCGAGTTGCCCGAAGCCATAGCCGGTGATCAGCCGGGTGGCCTCGGTGCCGAGACCGCGGTCTCGGCCGGGCGGGCCGATCAGGGTACGGAAGGAGCAGCTGCGGTTCCGCTCGTCCCACTCGTTGAGAACGACCTCGCCGACGAGTTCACCGGTGGCTCGGTCGACGACAGCGAGGTCGAGGCGGTCGGTCTGGTCGCTGCGGGTCGCGTACCAGGAGTGCAGACGCTCCTCGGAGAGAGGGGGATCGCCGGCGCAGCCGGTGAAGAGGACCACCTCAGGATCGCTGAGGATCACGGCCATGGTCGGAGTGTCCGCCTCGGTGAAGGGACGTAGGACCACCTTCTCGCCGGTGAGGGTGGGCTTGACGGAGAAGTCCGTGGTCGGTTGCTCGGTCGCCGGGGTATGCGTCACCGGGGAATTCTTGAAAACGCGGTGTGCTGGGTGCAAGCCGATTTCGGGGCGGGCCCCGCACCGGCCGGATGCGGGGCCCGTCGGCCTCACTCCCTGCGGCTCCTGTTGCCTGGGCGGTTGGCCACCCAGATACGGATGGTGTCCGCGTACCAGTAAGGCTTGCCGGCCTCCACATGGTCCGGCGGGGGAAGGAGGCCGTGTTTGCGATACGAACGCACCGTGTCCGGCTGCACCTTGATGTGCGCGGCGATCTCCTTGTAGGACCAGAGCTTTCTGTCCGTCATCTGTGGCACCTCCCTGCGCGCGCCACAGCGGCGGCAGGGGAGCCGTCGGGGGAGCTGCGGCGCGGACGCTGGCGATCACTGAGCCCGTGCCCGTTGAACGAAACAGAGCGACCCGAAGGGAGGGGGTGTCGGGGACCTGTGACGGAAGGCCCGCGTAACGGAGACATATGTGACGAGGAGGCGACTTCTGTGACGTAAGCGTGTCACGCAGCCCGTGGTTGCACAGAGTCGGCCGGGGATCTGGCCGGACAGGCTTGGGCTCACGCCCCGCAGGAGCGGAGGAAGCGGCGGGTGCGTTCGGCGATCGGGAAGGGCTTGTCCGGAGGACAGGGGTACATGTCCTGCTCGACGATGGCGAACAGTTCGGCGTCGAGCCGCTGGGCCGCGGCCAGCACCGGCTCCAGAGCGGGCACGCCTGCGGGCGGCTCGCACATGACGCCTCGCGCCACGGCCGGACCGAACGGCACTTCGTCCGCGACCACTTCGGCGAGGATCTCCGGGTCCACCTGCTTGAGGTGGAGGTAGCCGATCCGCTCACCGTAGGTCTCGATGAGCTTGACGCTGTCGCCGCCGCAGTAGGCGTAGTGCCCGGTGTCCAGACAGAGCGAGACCAGGTCCGGGTCGGTCGCGTCGAGGAAACGGCTCACGTTCTCCTCGCTGTCGATATGGGTGTCCGCGTGCGGGTGGACGACGATCCGCAGCCCGAAGCGGTCACCGACCTCCTTGCCGAGTCGTTCGGTCTGGGTGGCGAGGTCTCGCCACTGGGCCGCGGTGAGTGTGCGGTCCTCCAGTACCTGGCCGGTCTTGTCGTCGCGCCAGAAGGAGGGGATGACGACGAGATGGCCGGCGCCCATCGCGCGGGTGAGCGCCGCGATGTCGGCG
Source organism: Streptomyces sp. NPDC043870 (assembly GCF_056435785.1). Taxonomy (NCBI): domain Bacteria; kingdom Bacillati; phylum Actinomycetota; class Actinomycetes; order Kitasatosporales; family Streptomycetaceae; genus Streptomyces; species Streptomyces sp. NPDC043870. The sequence goes on along the minus strand of NZ_JBWKDT010000005.1, from coordinate 335,313 downwards.
ACATGGGCCCACGTCGTGTCCCAGACGGCCGGCCCGTGGTGCAGCCCGGTGAAGACGGTTCCGGCGGAGACCTTCAGCCCGCGCGCCGCGGTCTCCTCGGTGAGCACGGCGGGGTCGGTCGGGAGGTAGCCGTACGGGCCGAGTTCGATCCACTCGTACCCCGCCTGTGCGACTTCGTCGAGGAAACGCCGCCAGGGGACCTGTTGCGGGTCGTCGGGGAACCAAACGCCCCAGGAGTCCGGGGCCGACCCGATCCGGATGCGGTTGAGCGAGGGTGCGGAGGAGGTCATGGCGGTCAGCTTTCCGGCCGCCCGAGAAAGGTGTCAAGCATTCGTCCGAATGTAAGGACAAAATGTTGACAGCGTTCAGGAGAGCGGGCTAGACCAGGGGACAGCCGGGCGTGGAACCGAAGGGACACGTATGCCTCAGCCGTACGACGTGATCACGATGGGCCGGATCGGAGTAGACCTGTATCCCCTGCAGACCGGGGTGCCGCTGGCGCGCGTCGAGACCTTCGGGAAGTTCCTCGGCGGCTCCGCCACGAATGTGGCGGTGGCGGCGGCCCGGCTCGGTCGCCGCTCCGCGGTCGTCACCCGCACGGGTCAGGACGCCTTCGGTGAGTATCTCCACGAGGCGCTGCGGGAGTTCGGGGTCGACGACCGCTGGGTGACGGCGGTGCCGGGGCTGCCCACACCGGTCACGTTCTGCGAGATCTTCCCGCCGGACGACTTCCCGCTGTACTTCTACCGGCAGCCCAAGGCGCCCGATCTCGAACTGCGCGCGGACGATCTTGACTTGGCGGCCATCGGCTCGGCGCGGGTCTTCTGGATGACCGGCACGGGCCTGTGCGCGGAGCCGAGCAGGACCGCGACCCTCGCGGCTCTGGAACACCGGGCGAAGTCCGGTACGACGGTCTTCGACCTCGACTGGCGCCCGATGTTCTGGGAGAGCACGGCCCGGGCGGCTCCGGACGAAGCGAGGCCGTACTACGTACAGGCCCTCGCTCACGCCACCGTCGCCGTCGGCAATCTCGACGAGTGCGAGATCGCGACCGGCGAGCGCGAACCGTGTGCCGCGGCCCGCGCGCTGCTCGGTGCCGGGGTTGAGCTGGCCGTGGTCAAACAGGGACCCAAGGGAGTCCTGGCCGTCCACCGGGACGGCACCACCGCCGAGGTCCCGCCGGTGGAGGTCGAAGTGGTCAACGGACTCGGTGCGGGTGACGCGTTCGGCGGGGCCATGGTGCACGGGCTGCTGGCCGGCTGGGAGCTGGAGCGGGTGATGCGGTACGCGAACGCCGCGGGAGCGATCGTCGCCTCCCGCCTCGCCTGCTCCTCGGCCATGCCCTACACCACCGAAGTGGATGCTCTCCTCGACGGCCACCCACCGGGCCCCGCATCCGGCATAGCACCCGGCCCGAACCCGGACACGGACCCGAACCCGAACCCGGACACGGACCCGAACCCGGACACGGACCCGCTTCCCGGCCCCGGTGCCGCACCCGGGGCAGCGTCGTGACCCGCGTCGATGTCGCCGGCCTCGTCAGGATCAGGGCGCACCGCCCCGAGGCCGTCGCCGAGGCGGCCGCCCGCCGGCGGAGGCGCCCACTCGTCGGGAGCAACGGCCGGTTGATGATCGTCGCAGCCGACCATCCCGCCCGCGGCGCCCTCGCCGTCGGCGATCAGCGGCTGGCCATGGCCAACCGCGTCGGCCTGCTGGAGCGGCTCTGCACCGCCCTGGAGCGTCCCGGCGTCGACGGGGTCCTCGCCACCGCCGACATCCTGGAGGACCTCCTTCTCCTCGGCGCCCTCGAGGACAAGGTCGTCATGGGCTCGATGAACCGTGGCGGGCTCGCGGGCGCCGCCTTCGAACTGGACGACCGCTTCACCGGATACCGCGCGGAGGACCTGGCCCGGCTCGGCTTCGACGCCGGCAAGCTGCTGCTCCGTATCGACTACGACGACCCGGGGTCCCTCGAGACGCTGCACTCCACGGCCCGGGCAATCGACGAAATGGCCGCGTACCGACTGCCGGTCTTCGTCGAGCCGTTCATCTGCCGCCGCGTCGACGGTCACCTGCACAACGACCTGTCCGCCGAGGCCGTCACCCGCTCCATCGCCATCGCCTCCGGCCTCGCGGGCACGTCGGCGTACACATGGCTGAAGGTCCCGGTCACCGAGAACCCGGACGACATGGCCCGCGTGATGGAGACCTCGACGCTGCCGGCCGTGCTGCTCGGAGGTGAAGTGGGCGGTTCCGCCGGAGGGCAGGAGCGGGCGTACGAGAAATGGCGCGGAGCACTGCAACTGCCCACGGTCCAGGGACTGGTGGTGGGGCGCTCACTGCTCTATCCGGTCGACGGCGATGTGGCGGGAGCCGTCGATACGGCCGTAGGGCTGCTCTAGGGGGTACGGAGAACTCATGGACGACCACATGCATGTACGGGCAGGCACCGCGGCCGAGGGGCCGTACGCGCTGGACATCGACCCCAAGACGGCCGGGTGGGGCTACTCGGCGTTGCGGATCCTGGAGCTGCCCCCGGGCGGTTCGCATCTGCTGGGCACCGGGGACAGCGAGTGGATCGTGCTTCCGCTGAGCGGCGGATGTTCGGTGCAGACGGACGGCACGACCATGGAACTGCGGGGCAGGCAGGGCGTGTTCGCCGGAGTCACCGACTTCGCGTACGTGCCGCGCGACGCCCATGCACAGATCGCCTCCGGCGCGGGAGGCCGTTTCGCCCTGGCAGGAGCGAAATGCGAGCGACGACTCCCCGCTCGCTACGGCCCCGCGCCGGAGGTCCCCGTCGAAGACCGCGGCACCGGCACCTGCGCGCGCAGGGTGCACAATTTCGCCGCTGCCGACTCCTTCGACTGTGACCGCCTCATCGCCGTCGAGGTGCTCACCCCCGGCGGTAACTGGTCGTCGTATCCGCCGCACAAGCACGACGAGCACCGGCCCGGCCGAGAGACCAGACTGGAAGAGATCTACTACTTCGAGATCGAGGGCGAGCACGGCTTCGGCTACCAGCGGGTGTCCCCGTCCCGCCCCGGCGGCACCGACCTGCTCGCCGAGGTCCGCAGCGGCGACGCCGTTCTCGTCCCCGACGGCTGGCACGGCCCGTCCATCGCCGCCCCGGGCCACGACATGTACTACCTGAACGTCATGGCGGGCCCGGGCCCCGAGCGGGAATGGCGGATCTGCTTCCACCCCGATCACACGGAGGGCTACCGATGAGCACGGGACCCAGCACGCGCCGCCCCGGCACCCGCCGCCTCACGACGGCCCAGGCCCTCGTCGCCTTCCTCGCCCGCCAGTACTCCGAGCGCGACGGCCACCGGCAGCGGCTGATCGGCGCCACATGGGGCATCTTCGGCCACGGCAACGTCGCGGGAATCGGCCAGGCCCTCCTCGAAACCGGCGAGTCCGCCGACGGCATGCCGTACTTCCAGGGCCGCAACGAACAAGCCATGGTGCACGCGGCCGTCGGCTACGCCCGCCAGTGCGGCCGGCTCTCCACCCACGCCGTCACCACCTCCATCGGCCCCGGCGCCACGAACCTCGTCACCGGCGCGGCCCTCGCCACGATCAACCGGCTCCCCGTGCTGCTCCTGCCCGGCGACGTGTTCGCGAGCCGTCCCGCCGACCCGGTCCTCCAGCAGCTGGAAGTCCCCTACGCGGGGGACGTCTCCGTCAACGACTGCCTGCGCCCGGTGTCGAAGTACTTCGACCGGATCACCCGCCCCGAGGCACTGATCCCGGCCGCCCTCGCCGCGATGCGGGTCCTCACCGACCCCGCCGAGACCGGCGCGGTCACGCTCGCGCTGCCGCAGGACGTGCAGGCCGAGGCGTACGACTGGCCGGAGGAGTTCTTCGCCGAGCGCGTCTGGCACGTACGCCGCCCGATGCCGGACCCGGACGAACTCGCTGCGGCGGCCGCGGCGGTACGGTCGGCCCGCCGCCCCCTGATCATCGCGGGTGGCGGCGTGCACCACAGCCGTGCGGAGATCGCCCTCAAGACGCTGGTCGAGGCGACCGGCATCCCCGTGGCCTCGACCCAGGCGGGCAAGGGCTCGCTGTGCCACGACCATCCACAGGACGTCGGCGGCATCGGCCACACCGGCACCTCGACCGCCGACGAGCTGGCGCGCGCCGCGGACCTGATCATCGGTGTCGGCACCCGCTACTCCGACTTCACCACCGCCTCCGGAACCCTCTTCACGCACCCCGACGTCCGCTTCCTCAACCTCAACATCACCGGCTTCGACGCCCACAAGCTCTCCGCCCTCCCGCTCGTCGCGGACGCCCGGGCGGGCCTGCACGGTCTCATCGCGTCCCTCCACGGCCACCACGTGGAGCACACCTACGAGACGGAGTACACCGACGACAAGGAGCGCTGGGAGCACCGCGTCGACGCCGCGTACGAGACGCGCGACGAAGACGTGCGCCCCACGCAGCCGCAGGTCCTCGGCGTACTCGACACTCTGATCACCGAGGACGACATCGTGATCAACGCCGCGGGGTCCCTCCCGGGCGATCTCCACAAGCTGTGGCGGACCCGCTCGCACGACCAGTACCACGTCGAGTACGGCTACTCCTGTATGGGTTACGAGATCCCCGCCGCGATCGGCGTCGCGATGGCCGCGCCCGGCCGGCCCGTGTGGGCCCTCGTCGGCGACGGTACATATTTGATGAATCCCACCGAAATCGTCACCGCGGTCCAGGAGAACATCCCCATCAAGGTGGTCATCCTCCAGAACCATGGGTACGCGTCGATCGGCGGGCTGTCCGAGGCGGTCGGCTCCGAGCGGTTCGGCACCGCATACCGCTATCGGGAGCCCGACCGTACATACACGGGGCCCCCGCTCCCGGTCGACCTCGCGGCCAACGCAGCGTCCCTGGGGATGCGGGTGATCCGGGCCAAGACCGTGCGTGACCTGCGCGAAGCTCTCGCGGAGGCCCGCGCGGAGGACCGCCCCACATGTGTCTACGCCGAGACCGAAACGGCAGACACTGTGTCGGGCGCGCCCCCGGCCCAGGCGTGGTGGGATGTTCCCGTGGCCGAGACCGCGACCCGCCCGTCGGCGGTCAAGGCACGAGAGGAGTACGACCGGCAAGTCGCAGCCCGACGCCGCCATCTCTGAAGGATCTGAAGGAGCTTTTCGTCATGACGAAGACCGTCAACCACTGGATCGGTGGCAAGACCGTCGAGGGCGCGTCCGGCAACTGGGGACCGGTCACCGACCCGGCGACCGGAGCCGTGACCACGCAGGTCGCACTCGCGTCCGTCGATGAGGTCGACGCGGCGGTCGCCGCCGCGAAGGCCGCGTACGCCACCTGGGGCACGTCTTCGCTGGCCCAGCGCACCACGATCCTCTTCCGCTTCCGCGCGCTGCTGGACGCCAACCGCGACGCGATCGCCGAGCTGATCACCGCCGAGCACGGCAAGGTCCACTCGGACGCGCTGGGCGAGGTCGCCCGCGGTCTGGAGATCGTGGACCTGGCCTGCGGCATCACCACCCAGCTCAAGGGCGAGCTGTCCACCCAGGTGTCGAACCGGGTGGACGTCGCGGCCATCCGCCAGCCGGTCGGCGTCGTCGCCGGCATCACGCCGTTCAACTTCCCGGCGATGGTGCCGATGTGGATGTTCCCGCTCGCCATCGCCTGCGGAAACACCTTCATCCTCAAGCCGAGCGAGAAGGACCCGTCCCCGTCCCTGAAGATCGCCGAGCTGCTGGCCGAGGCGGGCCTTCCGGACGGCGTGTTCAACGTCGTCCACGGCGACAAGGTCGCGGTCGACCGTCTCCTGGAGCACCCCGACGTCTCGGCGGTCTCCTTCGTCGGCTCGACGCCGATCGCCAGGCACATCCACACCACCGCGTCTGCCAACGGCAAGCGCGTCCAGGCGCTCGGCGGCGCCAAGAACCACATGCTGGTCCTTCCGGACGCGGACCTGGACGCCGCGGCCGACGCCGCCGTCTCCGCCGCGTACGGCTCCGCGGGCGAGCGCTGCATGGCGATCTCCGCGGTCGTCGCGGTCGGCGCGATCGGTGACGAGCTGGTCGACAAGATCCGCGAGCGCGCCGAGAAGATCAAGATCGGCCCGGGCAACGACCCCACGTCCGAGATGGGCCCGCTCATCACCAGGGCCCACCGCGACAAGGTCGCCTCGTACGTCCACGGCGCGGCGGACCAGGGCGCCGACGTCGTCCTCGACGGCACGGGCTACACGGTGGACGGTTTCGAGGACGGCCACTGGATCGGGCTGTCGCTCCTCGACAAGGTCTCCACCGACTCCGACGCGTACCGGGACGAGATCTTCGGCCCCGTGCTGTGCGTGCTGCGCGCCAAGACGTACGAGGAGGGCATCGAGCTCATCAACGCCTCGCCGTTCGGCAACGGCACCGCGATCTTCACCCGCGACGGCGGCGCCGCCCGCCGCTTCCAGATGGAGGTCCAGGCAGGCATGGTCGGTGTGAACGTGCCGATTCCGGTGCCGGTGGGCTACCACAGCTTCGGCGGCTGGAAGGACTCGCTCTTCGGCGACCTCCACATCTACGGCAACGACGGCGTGCAGTTCTACACCCGCGGCAAGGTCGTCACCACCCGCTGGCCGGACCCCTCCGAGGCCCCGGCGGGCGTGGACCTGGGCTTCCCGCGCAACCACTGACACTCGACCGGACTCTTCCCCACGCCGCGCGGCTCGTACGGAACCCTCACCCCGTACGGGTCGCGCGGTCGTCCTTGATGGCCTGGGCCATCAAGGCGCGTTCGCAACCTCTTTCCTGGCCGGTGACGCTGGAAACGTGGATATGGGCGGTGGCCGGTCGTGCCCGTCAGTGGTTCGGGCCCTTGTTCTGATGACGAGAGACCTGTTCCCGCGCCGTGCGCCACTGTGACCGTGTCTGCTCGACCACGTTGTCCCACTGCCGGCGGACCTCACGGTCGGAAGGGCGGTGGCCCTGACGGATGCGGCTGAGTTCGTCTCGTACCTCTCGTCCCAGTGCCGCCGATGCAACCAGGACGAGCATGGCTGCGAAGAGGGCGGAGATCATCGCGAAGACTGCACCGACCACCCCGTAGCGTGCGGCGGAGGAGTTGAAGAGACGCGGCATGTAGATGGTTGCGCCCACTGAATAGGCCGCCGTCAGAACGGCGCCGGTGACGCCGAAGGGAAGCAGGTCCGGCCAGCTGATCCGCTTCGCCGACAGGATCCAGCCGCTCCAGACGAGGAATGCAGCGGTCACCGGTACCTGGCACACCAAGGCGGCCAGACCGAGCGCGTACCCGCCAAGGAGCGCGGAAAGCAACGTGGTGACCACGCCGTAGCCACCGAGAGTGAGGATCCACCACAAGCCGTTGCGCGTGTTGCGCACACTGAGGGGTTTGAGCTCCCATGCCTGTTCGAAGAGTCGCTGCGCGGCTCGCGTGAAACTCAGCACCGAGATCGTCAGAAACACGACCCCGAAGATGCCCAAGCTCGCACTGGCCCCTTCGGCAGGAGAGAACAGCGAGCTGACTGCCGTGGCGCCTGCTCCGGTGAGGTTGTAGCGCCTGATGATCCCCTCTGCGGCGTCGTACTGCGCGAAGACAGCGCCAAGGAGGATGGAAAGCGGGACCAACGCCGTCAAGGCGCTGGACGCCAGGGCCATCGAGCGGTCGAAACCCACGATCTTCTGGAACCGGTTGATGACCCGCAATGCGAAGGCAGGCCGCAGCCAGAACGTCAGCGTTCTGACGAGGCGCTCTCGATTGATCCCCGTCGTCCTGCCCTCCGTGAAGATCGGGACCTTTGTGGGCGACGCGAGCCTAACGGACGGTCGCCGGACCGATGTAGGGCGACACGGGAAGCGGCACGCCGACCGCACGACTGCCCGATGCCTCACATCATGCGGAAAGGCTGATGCCCGAGGAGCGGCCCTACCCGGGTGGGGTGGAGCTCCTCGGGCATCTCATGCACTGACCGTCGGAACAGTGACGGACGACAAACAGAGGTGAACTGCGACGAAATCGACGAACGGCGGCGAACGTCGATGTCAGAACAGCGAGTGCAGCAGCTTGTTCGGGGAGCCCGTGCGCGCGTCCACGACCTTGCCGCTTGTTGCGTTGTTCACCAGCGCGTCGCGGACCTGGGCCGGGGTGGCCGTGGGGTGGTTGGCGAGGTAGAGCGCTGCGACGCCCGCCGTGTGCGGGGTGGCCATCGACGTACCGGAGATGGTGTTCGTCGCGGTGTCGTTGTCCTTCCACGCCGACGTGATGTTCACCCCCGGCGCGAACAGGTCCAGGCAGGTGCCGTAGTTGGAGAACGACGCCCTGCGGTCCGTGTTGTCCGTCGCGCCGACCGTGATCGCCTCGGGGACGCGGGCCGGGGAGTAGTTGCACGCGTTCACGGGGATGCCGATGAGAATGCCGTTGCCCGCCGCGATCGAGTAGCTGACTCCCGACGCGATGGACTTCTTCACCGCGTTGTCCAGGGCGGCGCTGGCCCCGCCGCCCAGACTCATGTTGGCGACAGCAGGCTTGACCGCGTGCGCCGTCACCCAGTCGACACCGGCGATGACGCCCTCCGTCGTACCTGAGCCTTCGCAGTCCAGCACGCGGACCGCGACAAGCTTCACGCTCTTGGCGACACCGTAGGTCTTGCCGCCGACCGTGCCCGCGACATGCGTGCCGTGGCCCTGGCAGTCCTGGCCGTTCCGGCCGTCGCCGACGGTGTCCGTTCCGATGCTCGCGCGGCCGCCGAACTCGCTGTGCGAGGTGCGGATGCCGGTGTCGATGATGTACGCGTTCACATTCGACGCGGTGGTGTTGTACGTGTACGTCGTCGACAGCGGGAGGTTCCGCTGGTCGACGCGGTCGAGGCCCCAGGTGGCGTTCGACTGGGTGTCGTTGAGCCGCACAGTGGCGTTCTGCTCGACGTAGTCGACGCGCGGATCGGCGGCGAGGCTGGCGGCCTTCGCCTTGGACATCGACGCGGAGAATCCCTCGAGGACGGACCGATAGGTGTGCTTGGGCGTCACACCGAGATCGGCGGCACGGGTGCTGCCGTCCTTGAGAACGACGATCCAGCTGTCCTGGACCGCGGTTGCAGTGGGGGCGAGACGGAGATCGCCGAGGGGCGCGCTCTGCGCGGTGGGGGTGGCGGCGAACTGGAGACCGGCTGCGAGGGCGACTGCGGGGAGCAGCGCGCCCATGCGTATGGAGCGCCGGGCAGTGAATCTCATCTCGTGCACCTGACCTTTCTTTGATCGGAACACGACAAAATCCGCATGGCTCGTGCGGATGTGCAGGACAGCGTCTCGTGCAGTGATCGAGCAGACAAGAGGTTGTTACCGATGGGTTCAAGGCAATGCCCTGGTGCCGTACCGAATTTGGCGGACATCACCGATATCAGCGGTGCACACCCCGGCGGTTGCGCTCCAGCGGCCCGTCAGCGCGAATCGCCCGAACCGTCATCGGTCATGAATTCCCAGGTCAGCGAGGTGAATTCACCCTCGTTCACGGCATGTGCGGAGGTGTACGTCGCCAGCGCCGGTTCGTTGTCGGTGTCGACACCGACCCACATGTCGTAGCAGCCGCGCTCCCGGGCGATCGCCGCCAGCGCCTCGGTCAGCGCCCTTCCGATCCCGCGCCGCCGGTACCCCTCGTCCACCGACAGCTCGTACAGACACATCTCCGCGCCCTTGTCCGGGTGGAGCATCTCGATGCCCGATACCATCCCGGCCGGCGCGCCGTCGACGTACGCGATCAGCATCAGATGCCCGGGCGCTGCCAGGAAGCGCTCCGCCCACTCCGTGCGTGCCGGCCCGTCGTACAGATGCTCGGCGGAAAGGAGCTCAGTGACGGTCGTCGCACGGCGGATCTCCAAGGCAGCTCCTCCTCGGGCCGGTCCGGCCTTCGTGTACCGCGTCTGGTGTACGAGGACGGTACCGGGTACTACCCGAGGAGGTCGCTGAGTTCCGCCCGGCGGCAGCCGCGGTCGGCATGGACGTCCGCTTAAGGTTTCAACCATGAAGATCCGACTTCCCTGGCGGGCGAGCGTGCCTCGGCGACGCGGGCGATGGTTCGCGGGAATCGCCGCCTTTGCCGTGCTCGCAGGCGTGGGTACGTGGACAGCGGCGGCCTCGGACGACGAGCCCTCCGTGCACCGCGAGGACCAGGTGCTGCCCATGCCGGGAGCGAGGATCGACACCTCGTTCTTCACGTCTGCCGCCTCCGGCGCAGGGCGGCGGCCCGCAGTGCTGCTGGGACACGGCTTCGGCGGCAGCAAGGACTCCGTGCGCGAACAGGCGGAGGCCCTGGCCCGTGACGGGTACGCCGTACTGACCTGGTCCGCGCGCGGCTTCGGCGCGTCGACCGGCGAGATCGGGCTCAACGACCCGGATCACGAGGTCAAGGACGTCTCCCGGCTCATCGACTGGCTCGCCGAGCGCCCGGAGGTCCGCCTCGACGCGACGGGCGACCCCCGCGTCGGGGTGACGGGTGCCTCGTACGGCGGGGCGGTCTCGCTCCTCGCGGCGGGGTACGACCGGCGCGTCGATGCGATCGCTCCCGCAATCACGTACTGGAATCTCGCGGACGCGCTGTTCCCGGACGGGGTCTTCAAGAAACTCTGGGCAGGCATCTTCTTCACCACAGGCTCCGTGGGCACAACAGGACCAGCACCGGACGCGGAGGCCCCGGCGGGGACGGACACACCCGCCGGGACCGGACAGGGCGCGGCCGGGCGCGACGACGACAGCCCGGCTGCCGATGGCGGCTCTGCCGAACGGCCTGCGGCGGGTTCGGCGTCGGCCCGTCGGACCGCAGGAGCCGCCGCATCCGCATGCGGGCGCTTCCAGCCCACCCTCTGTGAGATGTACGAACGTGTCGCCACCGCAGGCCGACCCGATGCCGAGGCCCGTGCGCTGCTGGAGGCGCGCAGCCCGTCCGCCGTCGCCGACCGCATCAAGGTGCCCGCGCTCATCGTGCAGGGCCAGTCCGACTCGCTCTTCCCGCTCTCGCACGCCGACGCGATGGCCAAGGCGATCAAGGGGAACGGTGCGCCTGTCGCCGTCGACTGGATTGCGGGCGGTCACGACGGCGGGGACCTGGAGACCGACAGGATCCAGGGGCGAGTCTCCGCGTGGTTCGACCGGTATCTGAACGGGAACGAGGCCTCGGACACCGGCCCGGTGTTCCGCGTCAGCAGGGCCGGAGGAGTTGACTCCACCGACGGGCAGGCGACCCTGCGCGGCGCCACAGCGGCGGATTACCCGGGCCTGCGCGCCGACGGACAGACCTTCGAACTCGACGGTCGCGCGCAGACCTTCGGCAATCCGGCAGGGGCGAACCCGCCCGCCATCTCCGCGGTGCCGGGCGTCGGCGGCGGGCTGTCGCAACTGTCCTCTCTCGGCGTCGGGCTCTCCCTCGACTTCCCCGGGCAGTACGCCCGCTTCGACTCCCAGCCGCTGGACCGGCGCACCCGGATCACCGGCTCGCCCACCGTCCGGGCCACGGTGACGTCCGACAACGGCGAAGCGGTCCTCTTCGGCAAGGTGTACGACGTCGGCCCCGACGGCCGTCAGCAGGTGCTGCCCGCGCAGCTCGTCTCCCCGGTCCGGGTCCAGGGCGCCAAGCCGGGCCGGACCGTCGAGGTGACGCTGCCTGCCGTGGACCACGAGGTCGAAGCCGGCCACCGCCTCCGCCTCGTCCTCGCCGCCACCGACCTCGGCTACGCCTCACCGGCCGCGCCGGCCACGTACACCGTGGCCCTCGCAGGGAAGCTGACGGTGCCCACCGCGCCCGGCGTCACGACCCAGGCCGCCGGGCTGCCCTGGTGGGTGTGGGGCCTGCCCGCCGCGGGCGCGGCAGTCGCCGCCGGGCTGCTGCTCACCGCCCGCCGCCGCACCACGGCCCCCGCGCCCGCCCCTGAGCTCGCCGACGTACCCCTGCAGATCAGCGGTCTCACCAAGCGCTATGCCAAGTCCGCCGACCGGTACGCCGTGAGGGACCTCTCCTTCCGTGTCGAGAAGGGCCAGGTGCTCGGACTCCTCGGCCCGAACGGCGCCGGCAAGACCACCACTCTGCGCATGCTGATGGGGATGATCGCTCCCGACGACGGTGAGATCCGCGTCTTCGGGCACGCCATCAGGCCCGGTGCGCCCGTGCTTTCCCGGGTCGGCGCATTCGTCGAAGGGGCGGGCTTCCTGCCGCACCTGTCCGGCCGGGAGAACCTGGAGCTGTACTGGCGTGCCACCGGCCGACCCGCCGAGGACTCCCGCATCGAGGAGGCCCTGGAGATCGCGGGCCTCGGCGACGCGCTCGCCCGCGCCGTGCGCACCTACTCGCAGGGCATGCGCCAGCGCCTCGCCATCGCGCAGGCCATGCTCGGCCTGCCGGATCTGTTGATCCTCGACGAGCCGACGAACGGACTCGACCCGCCACAGATCCGTGAGATGCGGGACGTGATGATCCGGTACGCGGCCGGAGGCCGGACCGTCATCGTCTCCAGCCACCTGCTGGCGGAGGTCGAGCAGTCCTGCACGCATCTCGTCGTCATGGACCGCGGCCGGCTGGTGCAGGCGGGCCCCGTCGCGGAGATCACCGGCTCGGGCGACACCCTGCTGGTGACGACCGCCGAGGAACCGTCCGCACCACTCGTGGAGAAGATCGCGGCCCTGCCCGGGATCGGCTCCGCGGTTCTCACGGACGACGGAGACGGGCTGCTGGTCCGCCTCGACGGCGCGAGCGCGGCCGGTCTCATCGCCGAACTCGTACGGCTGGACGTGCCGGTGACCGGCGTCAGCCCGCACCGACGCCTGGAAGACGCGTTCCTCACCCTGATCGGAGGAGCATCCGCATGACCACCGTGCACAACGGGCCGACCGTGGCGACCGCACCCGGCTATCGGGCGCGGCACACCCTGCCGCTCCGCGTCGAGGCGGTACGCCAGCTGAAGCGGCGGCGGACGCTGGTGATGGGAGCGATCCTGGCGGTGCTGCCGTTCGTACTGATCGTCGCGTTCGCGATCGGCGGCACTCCGGACGAGCGCGGCGGGGGCGGCGACCGGATCACGCTGATGGACACGGCGACCGCGTCCGGCGCGAACTTCGCAGCGACCTGCCTCTTCGTGTCGGCGGGCTTCCTGCTCGTGGTGCCGGTCGCGCTGTTCTGCGGGGACACCGTGGCGTCCGAGGCAAGCTGGTCCTCCCTTCGCTATCTGCTTGCGGCACCCGTGCCCCGGGCGCGGCTGCTGTGGTCGAAGCTGGCGGTCGCGCTGGGCTTCAGCGCGGCGGCGATGCTGCTGCTTCCGCTGGTCGCACTCGCCGCGGGAACGGCGGCGTACGGCTGGGGGCCGCTGGCGCTGCCCACCGGGGGCTCCCTGGCGACGGCGGACACAGTGCCGCGGCTCGCGCTCGTCGTCGCATTCATCTTTGTCTCCCAACTGGTCACGGCGGGGCTGGCCTTCTGGCTGTCGACCAAGACGGACGCGCCGCTGGGCGCGGTCGGCGGCGCCGTCGGTCTGACGATCATCGGGAACGTCCTGGACGCGGTGACGGCACTCGGTTCCTGGCGCGACTTCCTGCCGGCGCACTGGCAGTTCGCCTGGGCCGACGCGCTGCAGCCCCAGCTGGAGTGGGGCGGGATGCTGAAGGGCACGGCCGTCTCGGTGACATACGCACTCGTCCTGTTCGCCCTGGCGTTCCGCGGGTTCGCCCGGAAGGACATCGTGTCCTGACCCCGGGGCGCTGTCCGCTCAGATCCAGCCACGGCGGGCCGCCTCCGCTCCCGCGCGGAAGCGGCTCGCCGTCCCGAGGGCCGTCAGGAGCTCGCCGACGCGGCGGCTGTACGTGCGCGCCGACATGCCCAGGCGGGTCGCGGCCGACTCGTCCGTGAGACCCGCCAACAGTGCGTCGAGGACCGGGCGCAGATGCGCGGGGGCCGTCCCGCAGGCGGCGGCCGCGAGGTCGTCACCGCCGTCCCACCAGGCATGATGGGTGCGGACCAGCGCCTGGACGACGACCGGGTCGCGGATCAGCAGCAGTCCGTTGCAGTGCAGATCGAGATCGAGCGGCAGGGCAGCGACCGTACGGTCCGCGACGACCAGCTTGAACGGGATCGAGTCCGCCACCCGTGCCCGCCCGTCGATGTGTCCGGCCGGCGGCAGATACGGGAGTGCCCGCCGCGGCACGATACGGCGGACCGTCGCCGTCCGCCCCGCCGCGGTGCGGGTGCAGGCGCCGGCGAGCGCACGGAACGGCTCGGGCGCGGCCACCGGGCCCACCGGGTCGTCGAACGTGAGCAGTTCGTGACGGGCCGAGTGGACCAGACCCGTCAGCGTGGCGCTCACCTGCGCGGGTCCTCTGACAGACCGTCCCGGCGACGCCTCGGGCAGGGCAGGCCTGCACTTGACGGAGTCCGGTCCGGGCATGGTGATGACATTCGGCACGGCTGACCACCCCCCTGATCTCGGAGCCGTACGCCACTCCATGTACGCATGCGACTGCGAATCGTGACAAGACCCAGTTCAGGGGATGGCGAGTGTCTGCCAGTCGCTTCAGTCGCGACGTGGGTGTCCGTCAGTCTGGAGGTGCGGCGCGGAAAGCGGTGCATGCCGATTCCGCTCAACGACCGCTTGTCGTTGCCGCATTGAGATTCATCCGCAACTCGTTCGACTGCTCCCTCGGACCGTCTCGCACGTCACATTCACAAGTGCTGACGATCCAGGGGGACGGAATGACGCCGTACACAAGGACGTACAGAGGAGCGCTCGTGGCGCTGCTGGCCGGGGCAGTGCTGCTGACCGGCTGCGGTGCGGGTGGTGGGCAGGTCGATCGCGCGGCGCAGGGCGGGGGCGAGCACCGGGGCGCGGAGGGCCAGCCGGCGCCGATGGCGCCCGACGGCGGCGGCCGGCCTGCGGAAGGCAGTCGTGACGAAGGAAAGGAAGGCGAGCAGAGCAGCGAAGCACAGCGGGACATCGCGCCCGCACCCGACTATCTGTCCACGTTCGCGCTGGATGTGGACACGGCCTCGTACGGCTACGCGCGGCGCAGTCTCGCCGGGGGACGGCTGCCCGAGCCGGACTCCGTACGGCCCGAGGAGTTCGTCAACAGCTTCCGGCAGGACTATCCGCGCCCCGAGGGCAACGGGTTCACGGTGAGTGTGGACGGCGCCCACGCGGGCAGCCGGGACGGTGAGGACTGGTCGCTGATGCGGGTGGGCCTGGCGACCCGTTCGTCCACGCGCAGCGCCGAACGACCCCCGGTCGCGCTGACGTTCGTCGTCGACATCTCCGGGTCGATGGCCGAGCCCGGCCGGCTCGACCTCGTCCAGGAGTCACTCGGCATCCTCACCGACCAGCTGCGCGAGGACGACTCCATCGCCCTCGTCACCTTCAGCGACGAGGCCGAGACGCGGCTGCCGATGACCCGGCTCGCCGGCAACCGGGACACCATCCACAACATCGTCGACGAACTGGAACCGACCGACTCCACCAATGTGGAGGCCGGCGTGCGCACCGGCTACGACGTCGCCGTCGAGGGCCGCAGGCGTGGAGCGAACAACCGGGTCGTGCTCCTCTCCGACGCGCTCGCCAACACCGGTGAGACCGAGGCCGATGCGATTCTGCAACGGATCGAGGACGCCCGCCGCGAGTTCGGCATCACGCTCTTCGGCGTCGGTGTCGGCAGTGAGTACGGCGACAAACTGATGGAGCGGCTCACGAACCGGGGTGACGGCCACACCACGTACGTGTCCACCTCCGCACAGGCCAGGAAGGTGTTCGTCGACCAACTGCCCGCGCATGTCGAGCTGAGGGCCCGCGACGCGAAGGCGCAGGTCGCCTTCGACCCGCAGACGGTGAAGGAATTCCGGCTGATGGGATATGAGAACAGGGCGGTTGCCGACGAGGACTTCCGCGACGACAGGGTGGACGGTGGTGAGGTCGGCCCCGGTCACACCGTCACCGCGCTGTACGCGGTACGACTCCGGGAGGGCGCGAGCGGACATGTCGCGACGGCGACCGTGCGCTGGCTCGACCCGCGGAGCCGGGCCCCGCATGAGGTGTCGGGCACCGTGGAGGCGGGCGCGCTCGGTGGAGACCTCTGGTCGCCGCGCACCTCGCCGCGGCTGCAGGTCAGCGCCGTCGCCGCGTACTTCGCCGAGCGGCTGCGCGGTTCCGACACTCCGGGCGTGCCCCGGCTGGACGTCCTGGGGGAGCGGGCAGGCACCCTCGCGAAGCGCACGGAGGACGCGTCCGTACGTCAGCTGGCCGAGTCGATCCGCCAGGCCGACTCGCTGCTCGAGTGACAGGCTGACCCGGTAGGGGCGGCTCATCGGCGGAGTGGCCGACCTGCGAAGTGGCCGACCTGCGAAGTGGCCGATCGGCGAAGCGGCCGGCCGGGACACCGGAGCAGGCGGGAGCGGGACTTGGTGGACCAGCCCGCCCCTGCCGGCTCCCGGTCCGCTGCTCCCCGGCCCCCGCTCCGGCCCGCGTCGGTCCTGGCCCAGCCCCGCCCCTCCAGCCTGCGCGGCCGTGGCAAGTGGGCTGCGTACGCCCGGCCTCCGCGTCATGATGTGCGGCATGGCCACCTTGCTGCTCGCCTTCGCCGTCATCTTCACCGGCCTGTACGCGGGCTTCATGCTGATCTTCCAGACCGCGATCATGCCCGCGCTGGCCAGGCTCTCCGACGACCAGTTCGTACCGGCCATGCGGCGCATCAACGAAGAGGTGCCGCGCGCCGTGTTCCTGGTGGTCTTTCTGGCCGTCATCGCGTTCCCGGTGGCCGCCCTCGCGGTGCCCGTCGAGGGCCGTTCGGACACCCAGATGTGGCTGATCCTGGCCGGACTGGTGTGCGCCGTACTCAACCACCTGGTCACGATCGCAGGGA
This sequence comes from Streptomyces sp. NPDC043870, assembly GCF_056435785.1. Lineage (NCBI taxonomy): Bacteria > Bacillati > Actinomycetota > Actinomycetes > Kitasatosporales > Streptomycetaceae > Streptomyces > Streptomyces sp. NPDC043870. The sequence goes on along the minus strand of NZ_JBWKDT010000005.1, from coordinate 318,448 downwards.
ACATCCCGCTGAACAACGCGCTGGCCTCCTCCGAGGCCTCTCCCGACTCCGAGGTCCGTGCCGCGTTCGAGGCGAAATGGAACCGTCTCCACCTTGTCCGGACGGTGCTCGTCCTCGCCTCGTTCGCCCTCCTCGTATGGGCCTCGCAGGCGTGACGGAAAGCCGACACTGACGGCAAGTCGACAGCTCCCAGGGGCGGGGAGCCTTGTACGGTCGTAACGGCACACGTGAGACAACGATGTCGGCTCGGACTCCGGCGCGCCCCGCCGGGCACGGCCGGGGACGGGTTGCCCCGGTCGTTCCCCATGCCGATGGGGGCCGATCCCCCCCACCCGGGGCAACCCGTCTCCTTCGGGAGCGGTTCAGCGGCCGGGCAGTCGCTCCCCGCACCGGCCGCAGTAGCGTGCGTCGGACTCCGTCGCGAGTCGCCCGCATTCCGGGCACACCCGGTCCAGCAGACACGGGGCCTCGCCGCCCTCCTGCGTCGACCCGTTGGCGTCAGCCGAGCCGGTGACCTCCGGGGACCCGACTCCCGACCCGTTGGAGTCCGTCGCCCCGCTGAAGTCCGTTGCCCCGTCGACGTCAGCCGGCCCGCCGGCGCTCTTGATGGCCAGTCCGGGACGCCGGCGGTGCACACTCAGCTGGACGAGCCCCTCGGGCCCGGCGCGCAGCGCCCGCCGGCTGCCGTGCGGCAGCCACACGACCGATCCCGCGGCGACCTCGTGGCGCACGCCGTCCACGTCCAACAGCCCGCTGCCCGCGGCCACATACAGGAGAACATCCAGATCCGGCTCCACGTGCTCGCCGACCCCGGCGTCCGGTGGCAGCCGCACCACGTTGGCGTCGAGCTGCCGCCCGCCTTCCGCGAGGCGCCACAAGGCCCCGCCCCGCTCGGCTGACGCATCATCGGCCAGCAGGTCGGCGAGCCGCGCGAGTACGCCCGGGCCGGAAGGAGACGCCATATGCCATTCCTCCTGCGCTCAGCCCCACGCCGGATCCTCACCGGACCCCCGAAGCCACGGATGCTACTACTGCCTCAGCGCCCCCGACGGCCGGTCGGGCCGGGGTCCGTGTTCTGCCCGCTCCCTCGAAGCGGCCGCCGGGCAGCCGTTCAGCAGCCGTCAAACTGCCCTTGAGCAGCAGTCGTCAAACGGTCCGACATCATTCGAGCAGCGTCGATCAGGAGTCCCAGGTTGAGGGTTCACGAGTCCCGGTTGAGGGTTCAGGGGTCCCGGGTTGAAGGTTCACGAGTCCCGGTTGAGGCTTCAGGGATCCCGGGTTCACGAGTCCGGGTTCAGGAGTTCAGGAGTTTCGCGTGAGTGAGCAGCCGAGGAAGCCGTTCCTTTACGTCATCGTGTGCGCGGCCGGGAACGCCGGCGACGTCGGCAAGCTGATCACCGCCGCGCAGGAGCGTGAGTGGGATGTCGGGGTCATCGCCACCCCCCAGGGCCTCGGCTTCATCGACGTCGAAGCCGTGACGGCCCAGACCGGCCACCCGATCCGCTCGGCCTGGCGCCGCCCCGGCGAGGCCCGTCCCTTCCCACCCGCGGACGCGATGGCGGTGGCTCCGGCCACGTTCAACACCATCAACAAGTGGGCCGCCGGACTGGCCGACACCCTCGCCGTGGCGACGCTGTGCGAAGCGTACGGGTCGGGCCTTCCCACCGCCGTACTGCCGAGCGTGAACGCCGACCTCGCCGCCCATCCCGCGTACCGGGAGAGTGTGGCCCGGTTGCGCGGGATGGGCGTACTGATGGGCGGGGACGGGCCGTTCCGCTGGGAGGAGGCACTGGAGCTGCTCGCCCCGGCGATGGCGGCCCGACGAGCCGGCTGAGCGCCTGCGGCCGCATCGACGACCCCGTCCACGGCCGACTGGGCCTGTCCGGGCGATCTTGTCGGGCCCGCGACGCCGACTAATCCGGGCCGGCACGTTCACCCGGCTCGACAGCTGCGAGGGCTTCATCGTCCTCACCAATGCCGAATCCGGCCAGGGCATCGGTTCCTTCGTGGCGGACGCGTTCAGGCGGACCGGCGGACCGGAATCGGCCGCGCGCTGGACCGGCGGCGGGGCCGACACGCCCGTGGAGGACGACGCCTGACCCACGGGACCGCCACCGCATCACGGCGGACACACGACGGCCGGGCCGCCCCCTGATGAAGGGGGCGGCCCGGCCGTCGCTGTAGTGAGGGCCTGTCCCTTGGATCCGGCCCTGGGGTACGTCACTCCCGTACGCCCGCGAGCTCCACCGGCCGGACACGCAGCGAGAGTCCCGCCGGGATCACCGCGCAGACCACCGCGATCACCCCGCAGGCCGCCACCGTGGCGCCCAGCGTGCCCCACGGCACCACGATCGGAGACCACACCTGGAGCACCCCCAGCGCGCCCCACATGCCCACCAGGTTCAGTCCGGCGACCGCCGCGCCCAGCACTCCGCCGACGGCCACCACCATCGCGGCCTCCGCCGCGGCAAGCCGCAGCACCTGCCCGCCCGTCGCACCCGCCAGCCGCAGCACGGCCAGGTCACGCACCCGGTCCGACGTCGCCATCACCAGGGTGTTGGCGAGCGCGATGCCCGTGTACAGCAGCGCGATTCCGAGCACCACCAGATAGCCGACCCGGGTCTGCCGGTTCGTCTCGGGGTACGCAGCCGCCACCCACTCGTCCCGCGACAGCACCTTGACGCCGACGGGAGCCGCCGCCTCGCGCAGACCGGCCGCCACGGCCGCGCGGTCGGCGCCGTCCGTCAGCTTCACGTCGACCCGGTCGACGCTCGCCCCTGCGGCGTTGGCCGGACTGACGTACACGCCGTTGTTGCCGGTGCCTGCGTGCATCACGGCGGCGATCTTCAGCGAGGCCTTCGAGCCGTCGCCCAGCCACACGTCGACCGTGCTGCCCACCGTGTGGTTCGCCCACTCGTCGTTGACGATGATGGAGCGGTCGTCGAGATCGGTCACCTTCCCGGCCACCAGCGGCAGACCGAACGTGGCGGCGAGTCCCTTCGGGTCCGCCGCGCGGGCGTCGGACCTGATCAGCGCGACACCCTCCTCCAGGACGAACACCGCGGACTCCGCGGACGCCGAGACCTGAGCACCGGGCACCTTGCGCATCCGCTCCACGGTGGCCTCGTCGAAGCCGCCCGGACCCGCGCCGCTGATCACGAAGTCCGCGTGTGTCTGCTCCCGTACCTCGGTCGCCTTGGCCTCGTTGAGGGTCGCCGTGGCGCCCAGCAGCGAGCCCGCGAGGGCGACCGTGACCAGCACCGGCGCCGCGATGGCCGCGGTGCGCCGCACCCCCGCCGCCGCGTTCTCCCGGACCAGCATGCCGCCCGGGCCCGGCAGTTGGGCCGGCAGCCAGGCCAGCAGCCGGGTCAGGGGACGCACCAGCACCGGCGCGAGCAGCGCGAACGCCGTGATCAGCAGCATCGGACGGCTCGTGTACGTCTTGCGGTGCAGCAGGTCACCCGGCTCCGAGAGCAGCGCGAACACGAGCGTGCCGACACCCGTGAGCAGCAGCGCCCCGCCGAACAGCCGGCGCCCCCACGTCATCGTCCTGCTGTCGACCGAGGCATCCCGCAGGGCCTCCGTGGGGCCGACCCGGCCGGCCCGCCACGACGCGGCGACGACACCCGCGAGTGCCACCAGCAGGCCGGTCCAGAAGGCCAGGTGGTAGGGCCAGGAGTAGTCCCCGATCGCGAACCACGACGGGGCGACCTGGTTGTCCACCATGTACTGCGCCAGCCGGGGCGCACCGTAGGCGCCGAGCACACAGCCCGCCGCCGACGCGAGCACACCGATGAGCATCGCCTCGGCGACCACCATGCGGCGCACCTGCACCGGAGTGGCACCCGCCGTGCGCAGCAGACCGAACTCACGGCGCCGCTGTGCCACCGCGAACGCGAAGGTCGACGCCACCACGAACACCGAGACGAAACCGGTCATCCCGGCCGCCGTACCCAGCATCGCGTTCACCGTGACGAGCGCCTGGCTGTCCCGGTCGGGGTCGGCGTCGGCGAGGCGGCGGTCGTTGCCGGTGAGTACCCGCAGTCCCGCCGCGCTCTCCCGTACGGCGTCGGCGTCGGCGTCGACCACCAGCTGATCGATGCGCGGCGAGATCTCGGCGGCCTGCCGGTCGGTGTAGAAGACGGCGTTCTCGAAGCCGAGCCCGGACACCGTCCCGACGACCGTCACCGTGCCCCTGCCGGTACGCACCCGCTGACCCGGACCGGCCCAGTCGCCGGACACGACGACCTCGCCCGAGGCCTTCGGAGCCCGCCCCGCGGAGAGTTGGTAGGGGCCGAAAGCGGCCGTCGACCACGGGTGCCCGACCAGATCGCCGGGGCCGCCCTCGGCCCGTACCGGGAACGAACGGTCCTCGACGGTACGTCCGGCGGCGGCCGCCTGCCGGGCCTGCTCCGCGGTGACGGCCTTCGGGTTCGCCAGCGGCCTGACCCGGTCGCCGATCGACGTGGGCACTCGCAGGGTGTCCGCCGGCCGCAGCACGACCGGTGCCTGGGCGAACCGCTCCGGTCCGCGCTCCGGGGCGTCCAGGCTCGACGCCAGGGCAAGACCCATCGTCGCGATCAGCCCGACGCCGAGCGCGAGCGCGACGAAACTTCCGACGAAGGTGATCCAGCGCGTACGCAGGGTACGCAGGGCGACGCTCAGCACGGCGCGCCCTCCAGCTTGGTCATGCGCGCGGCGACGGACTCGGCGGTCGGCGACACCAGTTCGCCGTTGACCCGGCCGTCGACCAGGAACACCACCCGGTCCGCGTAGGACGCCGCCACCGGGTCATGGGTGACCATGATGATCGTCTGTCCCTCGCGGTCGACCATGGACCGCAGCATCGTCAGCACCTCACGGCTCGTCCGCGAATCCAGCGCGCCCGTCGGCTCGTCACCGAACAGCACCTCGGGGCGGGTGATCAGCGCACGTGCCAGGGCGACGCGCTGCTGCTGTCCGCCGGACATCTCCGTCGGCCGGTGCCGGGCCCGGTCACCCAGACCCACCTGCCCCAGCACCTCGCGCACCCGGGCCCGGGACGGCTTGCGCCCGGCCAGCCGCAGCGGCAGCGCCACGTTCTGCTCCGCCGTCAGCGACGGCAGCAGGTTGAACGCCTGGAAGACGAAGCCGATACGGTCGCGCCGGAGCAGCGTCAGTCTGGTCTGGCTCAGTTTCGTCAGTTCGGTGTCCCCGACCGTGACCGATCCCGAAGTGGGCCGGTCCAGGCCTGCGGCGCACTGGAGGAGGGTCGACTTGCCGGAGCCCGAAGGGCCCATCACCGCTGTGAAAGTGCCCCGGGGGAAGCCGAGGGAGACGTGGTCGAGGGCGGTGACGGCGCTGTCCCCCGATCCGTAGGTCCGGCTCACGGAGCGCAACTGAATCGCGTCGTCGTTCATGCCTCACACTCAATCGCTGTCGGTCCTCCCGCACAGCCCGGCGGGACGGAGTCTTGGGGGTAGGGCCCGCCCTACCCGGGCGGTCGGTTCAGCTCGCCCTCTCCAGCTCCTCGCCGCACCCGGCCGGCAGCGTCTCCAGCGTCAGCTGCACCAGCGCATGGCAGCGGTAGCGCGGCAGGCCGGCGGTGTCGATGCCGGCCAGGTGCAGCAGCGAGGCGTCCACGAGCTCCTCCAGGAACTCCTCGCGGCAACCCAAGGAGCCTGGCCAGTTCGGCCTCGCGGCCCGTGGAGTCGTCGACGGTGGGCGGCAGCATCCGCGCGGGGTCACCGGCCGCCGTCCGCCGCGGGGAAGGCCTGCCGAGCTGCGCCGGCGCATCGCCCTGCTCGGGCAGTCGGCCCAACTCGCCGGTGAGAGCGGCCTGGTAGACGGCGTTGAGCCCGGCGCCCGGGTCCACACCCAGTTCCTCGGCCAGCACCCCGCGGCCTCGTGGTGGACGTGCAGGGCGTCGGCCTGCCGTCCGGACCGGTACAGCGCCGTCATCAGCCGGCCGCGCAGCCGCTCACGGACCGGGAACTCGCGGACGATGCCCGTCAGTTCCGGCACCAGCTGGGTGTGCCGGGCGAGCGCGAGGTCGGCCGCGATGCGGTGCTCCAGTGCGGTGATCCGCGCCTCGTCCATCCCGGGCAGCTCGGCCTCCGCCAGGAACGGTGTGACATTGGCCAGCGCGGGTCCCTGCCACAGGTCGAGGGCCGAACGCAGCAGCGCGGCCACCGACCCGTACAGCCGCTCCTGCAGGGCCGCCTGGCCCCGCCGGCCCAGCTGCTCGAACTCCTCGGCGTCCATCCGCAGACCCTCACCCACGAGCTGATAGCCGGGCGACCGGCGCACCAGCTCCACGGACGGTCCCAGCAGCTTCCGCAGCCGGGAGACATAGGTGTGGATCTGGGCGGTTCTGGTGGCCGACGGCTCCCACCACCACAGCAGCGAACTCAGCCGTTCGTCGCTGACCACGCGGCCGCGTGCCAGCAGCAGTGTGGCGAGCACCGTCTGGTAGGGCAGGCCATACCCCGCACCGTCGGTCTGGACGGATGGCCCCGATTCCCGGCCGCCTTCTACGGTGAGCCCATGCGCTCTCGTAATGTGTGGCAGGCACTCGCCGAGCCGGCGTACCTCCGCTCGGCCTGGCCCTGGCGGTCCGCCGCGTATCTCCTCACCGGCGCCCTGGCCGGAGCGGCCGCGCTCGTGTCGATCGTGGTGCTGACCACCGTTGTCGGAGCGCTGGCCATCGTGCTGGTGGGGCTTCCGCTGCTGCTCCTGCTCGGGCTGTTCGGGCTGCCCGTGGCCCGAGTGGAACGCCGACGGCTGGGACTCGTCGACGAGTTCCCGGCCCGCGACCCGCACCACGAACCCGCCGAGACCGGGCTGTGGCCCTGGATCAGGACCCGCTACCGGGAACAGGCCACGTGGCGCGAACTGGGGTACGCGGTGCTCCTCGCCGGTCTTCTGTGGCCGCTGGACACCCTCGTGGTCGGCCTCGGTCTCTCCGTACCGCTGGGCCTGGTCGCCGCACCCGTCCTGATGGCCACCGTGGGGGAGGGCCGGGAAGCCTCCGTACTCAAGGAATGGACGATCACCTCCTGGCCGACGGCCTTCGGAATCGCCGTGCTCGGACTCCTCCTGCTGGCGGTCGCGCTCTATCTGATCGGGCTGTTCGCCGGAGCACGTGCCGAGCTGACCCGGCTGCTGATCGCGCCCAAGGACGATGACCTGGGCGCCCGGGTCACCGAACTCAGCCGCTCCCGTGTCCGGTTGGTCGACGCCTTCGAGGCCGAGCGCCGCCGTATCGAACGCGATCTCCACGACGGGGCCCAGCAACGCCTGGTCGCCCTCACCATGACCCTGGGCCTGGCCCGGCTCGACGCCCCGCCGGGTCCACTGGCCGACCAGCTGACCAAGGCCCATGAGGAGGCCGGAAAGGCGCTCGCCGAACTGCGCGAGCTGATCCACGGCATCCACCCCAAGGTCCTTGCGGACTACGGCCTTCCGGCGGCCGTCTCCGACGCCGCCGACCGGTCGGCGGTCCCGGTGGACGTCGAGCTGGACCTCGCGGGCAGGCTGCCGCAGGCCGTGGAGGCCGCCGCCTACTTCGTGGTCTGCGAGGCACTCGCCAATGTTGCCAAGCACAGCAGGGCGAGCCGCGCCGAGGTGACGGGCGGTCACAGCAAGGGCAGGCTCTCGCTGGAGATCCGGGACAACGGCCGCGGCGGCGCGGACACGGCGAACGGAGGCACCGGGCTGACCGGTCTCGCGGACCGGGTGTCCGTGCTGGATGGCAGACTTGCCCTGTCCAGCCCGCCCGGCGGACCGACCCTGTTGCGTGTGGAGATTCCTTGCGAGTGGACCGAACCCTCCGCGTAGTGCTGGCCGAGGACAGCGTGCTGCTCCGGGAGGGCCTGACCGGCCTGCTCATCCGCTGCGGCCACGAGGTGGTCGCGGCCGTGGGCGATGCGGAGGCCCTTCTGGCGGCGGTGGCCGACCACGACCCGGACATCGTCGTGACGGACGTCCGGATGCCCCCCGGCTTCCAGGACGAAGGCCTCCACGCGGCGGTGCGGCTCCGCGAACAGCGCCCCGGGCTCCCGGTCCTCGTCCTGAGCCAGTACGTGCAGCGTACGTACGCCTCCGACCTCCTCGACTCCGGGGACGGCTCGGGTGTCGGCTACCTCCTCAAGGACCGCGTGGGTCAGATCGAGCAGTTCATCGACGCACTCCAGGAGGTCGCCGCGGGCGGGACGGTCGTCGACCCCGAAGTCGTCCGCCAGTTGCTGCGCCGCCGCCGGGACCCCCTCGAGCGCCTCACGGCGCGCGAGCGCGAGGTGCTGGCCCTGGTCGCCCAGGGCAGGTCGAACAGCGCGATCGCCAAGGAGCTGGTGGTCTCGGAGGCGGCGGTCGGCAAGCACATCGGCAACATCCTGTCGAAGCTGGACCTCCCTCCGGCGGACGAGACGCACCGCAGGGTGCTGGCGGTGCTTGCGTTCCTGCGCGCGTGACGCGGGACGGGCGGCCCGCAGGCGCCGTACGGGGAGGCGGGCACCGCGGCCGCCGTCCTCGGGGCGGGAGCCGCTGTTCCTGGGCGCCTCCGCGCAGGGCCGCGTGTACCGGACGGGCCGCGTGCTTCACGACGACGCGTCCGGCGGTGCCGCACGTGTGCGCGCCAGTTCTGCGCGCGGGAGCAAGCCGCGACCGCGGACCGCGTCGAGATGACCGTGACCGCGGTCCGCGCTGACAAAGCCGCGACCGCGGACCGCGCCGACGAACCGCGACCGCATCGACAGAACCGCGACAGTCGAACGGCCCGGCCGGGCGGGATGGCGCCCGGCCGGGCCGCGGCCGGTTGCAGCACCGCGGTCCGGTCGGCACCCGGAGTTCACCTCCGGTGCGTCCAGAGCTCGTCCGGTGCTCGGATTCGGGTCGCCCGGCTCGGCGGTAATGGCCGACAGCCCGAGCGGTGACACCAACCCCCGGGTTCCAGCGTTTCCGCGCATCCGCGCGCCGCGCGAGACACCCCGGAGGACGTGTGCCCCCTGCTGCCGAGGCCGAGCCCGCCCAGGGCGAGCGCGTGAGGACCACGGGCGAGGGACCCGGGACGGCGGACGAGGCCGCGGGGGAGAAGCCCGGTGGCCCCGTTGCCCCGGGCGGCTCCGGCTTCGTGCGGCGGCTGATGCCGATGTTCCGGCGCAGCGTGCGGCTGCGGGCGGCGGTCGGTGCCGCCGTGCTGACCGGCGTCGTCTTCTGCCTCGGCGGACTGATGGCCGACAGCTACCCGTTCGGGCCCACGACCCGCAACATCGTCGATCTCGGCCAGCAGTACCTGCCGTACCACGCGTACTGGCGGAAACTGCTGCTCGGCGAGGCCGACGGCGACATGTTCCTCAACTGGACCTCGGGTTTCGGTTCGAACTTCCTCGCCGACTTCGGCACCTATCTGAGCAGCCCGTTCGATGTGATGGTCGTGCTCTTCCCGGCGGACCGGACCGAACTGGCCCTCTACGTCATCACCGTCGCCAAGATCACCGCGGCCGGTGCTGCGATGTCGGTCCTGCTGCTGAAGCTGCGCCGCGGCCCGTGGCCGGTGGCCGCCGTGCTGGGGGCCGCGTACGCGCTGTCCGGCTGGACCTTCAACTACGGCGCCTACGTCCCGATGTGGCTGGACGGCCTGCTGGCCTTCCCGCTGCTGTGCCTGGTCGGTGAGTGGGCACGTGCCGGGCGTCGTCCGGTGCTGGGTCCGCTGGTCGTCGCACTGGCCTGGGTCGCGAACTTCTACACCGCCTACATGGCGACCATCGGGGCTGCCGTCGTGCTGGTGGTCCGGCTGCTCACGGCCGACGACACCGGCCGCAGGCGTCTGACCGGCCTGCTGCGGGCCGCTCGGGGCGTGGCCGTGGGCATCGGCCTGGCCGCACCGCTCGTCGTGATCATCTACTCGGCCACCCGCGTCGCCGATCCGACTCCCGAGGTGACCTTCTCGGCCGTCGCCTGGGCGGAGGTGTTCGCACGGCTGCTGCCGGCCACCTCGAGCGTGGCGACGCCAGCCCTCTACATCGGCACCCCGGCCCTTGCGCTGGCGCTGACCCTGCCCTTCAACCGCGCTCTGGCGCCCCGTGTCCGTGTCGCCTGGACGGCCACGATCTGCCTGGTGGCACTGTCCATGCAGTGGGAGCCCACCCATCTGCTCTGGCACGCCGGAGCCTCTCCCAACGGCATCCCCTACCGTCAGACCTTCGTGCTCTGCGGACTGCTCCTGATCGCGGCCTGGCTGTCCACGGCCCAGGGGCTGCCGAGGCTGCCCGCGCTGCTGGGCGGCGGCGGGCTGCTGGCCGTGCTGACGTTCGCGGCCCGCGGGAGCGCGGACATCGACCGGTGGACGTATCCCGCCTTCGTCGCCGCCACGGCGCTCGCCGTGCTCGCCGCCGCGGCCGTCCTGTTCGTCAGGCGGTACGGCGTCGGCGCCCGGGTGCTGCCGGTCCTGGCCGTCGCCCTCCTCGTCGCCGCCCAGGCGGGTGAGACCGCCATCACGGGGACCCGTATCGAGCAGCAGCAGTTGGAGAAGGTCTCCTGGGCCCCGCGGCTGGGCCCCTGGCACGAGGACATGGAACGGGCGACCGCGCAGAAGGACGCCTGGCCGCAGCACCGCACGGATCCCGGAGAGGTTCCGGGCGGCAACGACGTCCTGGTGGTCGGCGGACAGGGCGCCGACTACTACAGCAGCCTCACCTCGGACGTCTACTCCAGCACGCTGTCCTCCCTGGGCTTCGGCTACTACGCCAAGGGGCGGCACCCGGTCAGCCTGGACAACCCGGTGACCGACGCGATCTTCTCCATCGGCACCCGTATGCACTCGTCGCCCTCGGCGCCGGTACAGCTGGACGAACGACCCGAGGCCGCGATCACCTCCACCGACTCGGCCGTGCCTCCTCTGGTCACCGTCCGCCCGGACGTCCGCCTCCCCGACCACCAGGTGCGCTTCGGCGACTCCGCCTTCGCCAACCAGGAGTTGCTGCTCGGCGCCACGGTCTACGACGTGCCGGGCGACCTCACCCGGACGAGCGAGACCAAGGGAACGGGTAAGGGCAAGGGACCGGGCAAGGGCACCGGTACGAACGAGACCAAGGGCAACGGCACAGCCAAGGGCGCGAGCACGGACACGCTCACGGGCACCTGTACCGCGGGCTCGCGCGTCTACTTCTGGGCACCCGAGTACAAGGGCACGGCCGCCCTGGACGGACAGAAGCCCGTCAGCTTCGACGGCAAGCTGCCGGCCGTGCGGGGCGCCATGCAGTCGCTCGGCACCGTCCCGGCGTCCGGCTCGGTGCGGATCGACCTGCACGCAGACCCGCACTCCGGCCCGCGCTCCTCGGCCGGGCCGGTCCTGCCGCCACAGCCGGTCGGGTGTCTGGTGCAGGACCGGCTCGACTCGGCCGTGCGGCAGCTGACGGAGACCGGCGCCACCGGCGTCCGCGTCTCCGGCCACACCATCTCCGCCGAGCTGCCGGCCGGCAGCACCGGAACCGCCGTCGTCGCCGTACCGCGGATCTCCGGATGGACGTGTGCCGCGGGCGACGCGGCTCCCGCACCCGCCGAGCGGTATCTGGGTCTGCTGGCCGTCCCGCTCGACGGCGAGGCGACCTCGATCAGCTGTACGTTCCGGCCGCCGGGGCTGCGGCTGGGCGGCGCGGTCGGTGCCGCCGCTCTGGTCTCCCTGGTGGCCATCGGATTCCGGCACCGCCGCCCGCGCACGCTTTCGACGGCGACCGGAGGCTGAGGGCCGGGCGCTCAGAGCCGGGCGCTGAGGGCCGGGTAATCAGGAACGAGGACCCAGGAACGAGGACCCAGGTACGAGGACCCAGGAACGAGGGTTCAGGCACCGGGCTGACGAAGCCGTCACGGGTTTCTTCGCAGGACGACAAGAATTCACCCGCAGTGCAAATTCGGCTCGTCCGGCGGGGTATCAGGCCGGATATTCTGCGGGAAAGACTGGTGTTCGAGCGTTTGGATTCCGTGTGCCGAAATTGTCCGTCATAGTGCCACTTCACAATGTCGGCATCTATGCTCCCGACACCATGCGCAGCCTCGCGAACAACGCGGACCCGGACTTCGAGTTCCTGCTGATCGACGACTGCTCGACGGACGCCACACCGGAAGTTCTCGACCACTGGAAGAGCCGGATTCCGGGCGCCAGGGTGATCCGCCACGAGACGAACCGGGGCGTGGCCCAGGCGCGCAACACCGGTCTGGACGCGGCGACCGGGGACTACGTCACGTTCCTGGACGGCGACGACTGGTACGCGCCCGGGCATCTGCGCGCCATGGTGGCGGGCATCGAGAGGCTGGGCTGCGACTTCGCCCGCACCGACCATGTGCAGGCGACCGGCAGGTCACGCCACATCCGCTACGCGCCGGCCAAACTGCGCGACACGGTGATGAATCCCCGGGACGGAATCGCGCCCTCGAGCATGGTGACGATGGTGGACTACCCGTTCGTCCCGTTCGGCATCTACAGCCGCCGCCTCTTCGACAACGGCGAGTCGCGCTTCGAGACGAAACTGCGCACTGCGGAAGACCGGTTGTGGATCTGGCGCCTGCATCTGAAGGCGACGTCGTACGCGGCTCTCGGACTGCACGGGGTCTTCTACCGGCGCGGTGTCACCACGTCCCTCACGCAGATCACGGACAACCGTCAGCTGGACTTCATCCCGTCGTACGACATATTGCTCGAAGAAGTGGCCCAGGACGCCGAGGCCGAACGCTTTCTCCCGAAGGCGGTACGGACCTATTGCGCCATGATCGCTTTCCATATGAACAAGGCGGACCAGTACGAGCCGGCCGTGGCCAAGCGGCTCAAGCGCAATGTGACCGATGCGCTGCACCGTATGCCCCAGGAGGTGCTGGACCAGACCCTGGCGACGATGGACACCGCACGCAGCACGATGCTCCAGCGTCTGCGCGACACGAGAAGGGCCGCCTGAGCCATGGACATGCACCAGCGCACTCAGATTTTCCAGGTGTCGACGCTCTACGGAGCGGCCACGCTGGCTGCGGCACTCGATGCCGGGCAGTTCGGCGCGCGCGAGGACGTCCGGCGGATCCTGCTGGTCTCCAACAACGCCGAAATCCCGGAAACCGCTCTCCGGCTCGCCGCGATGACCGGCTACGACCGGATCGCCGCCCGGTTCGACGACGTGATCGACTGGAACGAGGCCATCCGTCCCAATCACCCGGGCTCCTGGGGTCCGCGTCCGGAGGAGACCCCGCTGTGGCAGCGGGCGTTCCGGACGGCATGGGGACTGGGCAGCGGACCGGTCGAGTTGATCGTCGAGTCCATCCAGGTCAACCCCGCCAAGGCGCTCGCCGGCATCTTCGCGCAGAGCCCCGTCCAGGTGTACGCCGACGGCCTCATGAGCTATGGGCCGACCCGCGGCGAGCTGCCGCAGCTGATCGCGTGCCGCATTCAGCGGCTCCTCCACCTCGACCTGGTCCCGGGGCTGCGTCCGCTGCTGCTGTCCGAGTTCGACGTTCAGCCGGAGCTCGTATCGGACGGGGCCTTCCGCAAGGTGCTGGCGGAGATCGCCGAATCGGCCGCCGGGGACCGTCAGGTGACGCAAGCGGTCGAGGCCGCCCCCACCGCCCTGCTGCTGGGCCAGTACCTCGCCGCGCTCGGCATCCTCTCGGCCGACGAGGAAGAAGACCTTCACGTCCGTATGCTGCGCGGTGCCGCGGCGGCCGGGCACCGATCGGTCATCTTCAAGCCGCACCCGACCGCGCCCGCCCGCTATTCGCTCGCCCTGAACGAGGAGGCCGCGAAGGCCGGGGTGGAGCTGACCGTCCTGGACGGTCCGCTGCTCGCCGAGACCTTCTACGAGCGCTGCCGTCCGCAGCTCGTCGTCGGCTGCTTCTCCACCGCGATGTTCACCGCCTCCGTGTACTACGACATCCCGATCGCGCGGGTGGGCACCGGGACGGTCCTGGAGCGCCTCGCACCGTACGAGAACAGCAACCGGATGCCGCTGACCATCGTGGACCACCTGGTACCGGACCTGGAGCTGGGCGCTGCCCCCGCCGTACCCGGCGCCGCACCGGACACCCTGGGTCCGCTGGTCCGGGCGGTGGGCTACTGCATGCAGCCGAAGCTCCACCGCGACCTGCGCGACGAGACGGCCCGACTGCTGTCCGACCGTCACGGCGACGACGGCGCCCGCTACTTCCGGTACTTCCAGCCGGACCGCCTCACCGAACTCACCCTCCCCGGCGGCACCGCCCCGCGCCCCACATCCCGGCTGCGCCGGAGCCTGATCCCGGCGGGGCGGGGCTGACCCTCTCCACCGAGGGGCGGGGTGAAGTTCGACCCGGTCTGATTCGATCGATCCCTATGTTGACAGATGTCGATCCAGGGTCGAGCCTTGTATTTATAGGCGTCGAATCAGGAGGGTGCCGTCATGAGTGAACCTCCCGCCGTCACGAGTGAGTCTCCCGACGACCTGCGTGAGGCCGTACGTGCCGGCTACGCCGCGGCTGCGCTCGAAGTCGGCCGGGGCGGAGTGGCCTGCTGCGGCCCCGGCACTGTCGAGGTCGGTGAGGACTTCGGTTCGGGGCTGTACGGAGCCGATGAGCGGGACTCGCTTCCCGCGGAGGCGGTCGCGGCCTCCCTCGGCTGCGGCAATCCGGTGGCCGTCGCCGAACTGCGAGAAGGGGAGCGGGTCTTGGACCTGGGCTCGGGCGGCGGGATCGACGTGCTGCTGTCCGCCCGGCGGGTCGGGCCGACGGGCAGGGCGTACGGACTGGACATGACCGAGGAGATGCTCGCCCTCGCCCGGGCCAACGCCAGGAAGGCCGGGGCGTTCAACGTCGAGTTCCTCAAGGGGACGATCGAGTCCGTACCGCTGCCCGCGGGCACCGTCGACGTGGTGATCTCCAACTGCGTGATCAACCTGTCCGTCGACAAGCCCGCCGTTTTCGCCGAGATGTTCCGGGTCCTGGTGCCCGGCGGGCGTATCGGCATCTCGGACGTCGTGGCCGAGGGCCGGCTCACGCCCGCTCAGCGAGCCGAGCGCGGCAGTTACGTGGGGTGCGTCGCCGGTGCGCTGTCGATGCCCGACTACCGGCAGGGGCTGGAGGCCGCCGGATTCACCGGCGTCGAGATCACGCCGACGCATCAGGTCGCCGACGGCATGCATTCCGCCATCGTCCGTGCGGTGAAGCCGACCGTGGATGCGGGCGAAAAGTGAACCCTGGGTCAATTGGGCGGCCTTGGAGTGCTCGAACGCCTGGACGCCACGTGGGCGGCCCTAAGGTGAATAGATGGCTATCTCTACACGCCGCGCCGTGGATCCGGCGGTGGATGCGGCGGAGGCGTGTGGCTACGGGCTGTCCGGCCTGCTCATCGACCGCGATGAGGCCGAACGGCTCGCCGTCATGCTGAAGGCCATCGCCGATCCCACCCGGCTCCGGCTGTACCGCCTGATCGAGCGGGCGCCGACCGGGGAGGCGTGCGTATGCGACCTGACCGAAGCCCTGAACTTGCGTCAGCCGACCATCAGTCACCACCTGAAGGTCTTGACCGAGGCCGGTCTGCTGGACCGTGAGCGTCGCGGCACCTGGGTCTGGTACTCGGCGAGACATGAAGGTATGCGCCGCATCCGCGAGATCCTCGACCCGGCCGGCTGACCGGGACGTGGATCAGACAGCGGCCGGAGCCTCTGCGAGGACGTCCCGGCCGTGCTGGATCCCGTGGGCGATCACGCGGTCTTCCTCGGAGCGATCTCCTCGATCAGGCTCTCGACGAGCTTCTTGATCTCGTCCCGGATGGGGCGCACGGCCTCGACGCCCTGGCCGGCCGGGTCCTCCAGCGTCCAGTCCAGGTAGCGCTTGCCGGGGAAGACGGGGCAGGTGTCACCGCAGCCCATGGTGATGCACACGTCCGACGCCTTCACCGCGTCGATGGTCAGGAACTTCGGTGTCCCGGCGGACATGTCGATGCCGACCTCGCGCATCGCCTCGACGGCGGCGGGGTTGACCTGATCGGCGGGGGCCGAGCCTGCGGAGCGGACCTCGACGCGGTCCCCGGCCAGGTGAGTCAGCCACGCGGCGGCCATCTGGGAACGGCCGGCGTTGTGGACACAGACGAACAGCACGGAGGGCTTCTCGGACATCAGAGGTCTCTCTTGTCGCATGGAGAATGTCTCACGACGAATCAGGTGCGCATGGCATCAGCACCTGATGATGTCAGCCATCGCTGATGTGACACTATCAGCCCATGATGCCGTCAGTCGACACTGAACTGATCCGAGTACTGGCCGACCCGCTCA
Organism: Streptomyces sp. NPDC043870; assembly: GCF_056435785.1. Classification (NCBI taxonomy): domain Bacteria; kingdom Bacillati; phylum Actinomycetota; class Actinomycetes; order Kitasatosporales; family Streptomycetaceae; genus Streptomyces; species Streptomyces sp. NPDC043870. The sequence goes on along the minus strand of NZ_JBWKDT010000005.1, from coordinate 302,186 downwards.
GGCTCCGGATCGTCACCCTCCTCGCCCGCGAGACCCTGTGCACCACACACCTCGTCGAGGAGACCGGCGCCAAGCAGACGAACCTCTCCAACCACCTGAGAGTGCTGCGCGAGACGGGCGTCGTGGAGACCGAGCCGTGCGGCCGCTTCACCTACTACAAGCTTCGGCCGGACGTGCTCGAAGAACTGGCCGGGGCCTTCACCGACCTCGCCGCCACCGCCCGCGCCACTGCCGAAGCCGACGTCAAACGCGCCTGCCCCTGATCGCGCCCCGCCGCACCCGTCGCCCCCGTCGCCCCCGTTGCCCCCGTTGCCCCGCCGTCACCCTGGCCGGGTGGTGGACCGCCCGCCGCGGCGGCCCGGGAGTCACTTCCCGCGAGACGGGGGCGCCGCGGTGGGCCTGGCGCTGGTGGCGGTCATCTTCATGCGCGGCGAGACCGGCCCCCGGCGCGGAGCATGATCTGCTGAGCCGGCGCCGGTGGGGGTCAGGACAGTGTGCCGATGACCTTACGCACCCGAGCGGCGACATTTTCGGGAAGCGGTGCGTAATGAATGCCGGGAAGGATCTTCTGTCCTTCCTCGCCGGCGGTGTAGGCCAGGAAGGACTTCAACGCGGGGAGCGTCTCGGGCTGATTGCCCACGTCGCAGACGATCTCGTAGGTGACCAGGACGATCGGGTAGGCACCCTCGGCGCGTGTTGCGTAGTTCAGCTTCAGGGACAGGTCGTTGTTCTTGCCGACCACTTCGGCGCCGGCGATACCGGCCGACGCTGTTTCCGGAGTGGCAGCGACAGGCCGCGAGGCCCCGGTATCGATCTTGACGGTAGGGATCTTCAGTCCGGTGGCGAAGGAGAGCTCGAAGTAGCCGATCGTCCCCTCGGTGTTGCGCACACTGTCCGCCACCCCGTCGGAGCCGGTCGCGGAATGGCCGCCCTTGCCCTGCCAGGCCTTCTCCTTCGGGTACGGCCACTCCCGTGGGGCGGCGCCGGCAAGATAGGCGTTGAGGTTCTGCGTGGTGCCGGAGTCGTCGGACCGGTGGACCGCCTGAATCGTCAAGTCAGGAAGTTCGACCTCCGGGTTCAGCTTCCGGATCGCCGGGTCGGCCCAGTTGGTGATCTCGGAATCGAAGATCTTCGCGAGTGTCCTGGCGTCGAGTACGAGATCGTCCACGCCGTTGAGGTTGTAGCCGATGGCTATGGGGCCGCCGGTCATCGGCAGGTCGATCGCCTTGCCGCCCGGGCAGGCGTTCCTCGACAGCTCGACGTCCGCGGGCTTCAGAGCACCGTCGGTACCGCCGAAAGCCGTTGCCTGTCGCATGAACTGGGCCACGCCCGCGCCGGAACCCATAGCGTGGTAGGCGATCCGCACCGACGGACAGGCCCGCTGGTATTCCTTGATCCAGTGCTCCATCGCGTTCTTCTGTGCCGTCGACCCGGAACCGGGCACCTTCCCCTCCTGGGCACAGGCGATCCGGGCCGGGGGCGGCAGGGTGACGGCGCGATCCTTGCTGTCGGCGGAATCGTCGAGCCGGCCGATCGCTACCACCACAGCGCCTGTCACCGCGCACGCGGTCGCGGCGACAGCCGCCCCGACGGGCAGGAAGCGTCTTCGGTTCTTGCGCCGATGCTGCACCCTGCACTCCCGGTCTTCTCCGATGGCGGCGGACTGCGATGGCAGGCGACCGCCGTCGCCGAGGTGTCGGCCCGAGTGGCACACCGGCGCCTCTCGCCAGTTGGATAGATGGTCAGCGATATTCGGAGTTCTCGGGCGAAGCCTGGGCGAACACTTGGTGTCGTGACACCGGCCTCACAGTTGCGCTTTCGGTACGAGCGCGCCCAGGAGGAGCCAAATCGGTGGCCCGGACGCGAGCCCGGAGCGGCGTGGCCGGTCAGGTCAGGCGCTGTAGTGCCGCAGCATCTGCCCCATCGTGGCCAGGACAGAGGGCTCGACTCGGTAGTAGACCCAGGTGCCCCGCCGCTCGGAGGCGAGCAGGCCGGCCTCCTTCAGCTTCTTCAGGTGGTGGGAGACGGTGGGCTGGGAGACGCCGACGTCGGAGATGTCGCAGACGCACGCCTCGCCGCCCTCGTGCGCGGCGACGAGAGAGAACAGGCGCAGCCGTACCGGATCGCCCAGCGCCTTGAACATCGCGGCCGTACGCACGGCTTCGTCCGCCGTCAGTGGGCGTTCGGTCAGCGGCGGGCAGCAGGGCGCCACGGCCTGGGGAACCTCCGGTTCGAGCACCGGCAGCACCTCCGTATTCGATATACATCTATGTTGACACACGTCGAACCAAGCACCCAGGGCCGCCGTGGGCGCCCTCGCCCCAGCCGCCCGCCCCCAGCGGCCCGCCGCCGTGTGCGTAGCGCGTCATCGGCGATGGCGCTCCCCGGTGGCGTTCCCGATGGCGCTCCCCGGGTGGCAGCCGCCGATTACCGTCGCGGGGCTGTGTTCGACAGGATGGGTGCCATGCCCGAGATCCGCACGCCCCGCCTCATCCTCCGCCGCTGGACCGATGACGACCTTGTCCCCATGGCCGAGATCAACGCGGATCCCGTGGTCATGCGCTGGGTCGACGACGGTTCGGTCCGCGACCTGGAGCAGACGGCCGAGGACATCGAGCGGTGGGAGGAGGAGTGGGACGAGGAGGGCTTCGGCCTCTTCGCCGTCGAGCTCATCGCCTCCGGTGAGCTGATCGGCTTCGCGGGTCTGTCCGTGCCGGAGTACCTGCCGGAGGTGCTGCCCGCCGTGGAGATCGGCTGGCGCCTCGGCAGGCCGTTCTGGGGCCAGGGGTACGCCTCCGAAGCCGCCCACGCCGCCCTGGAGTTCGCACTTCAGGACCGTGGCCTGGACAGGGTCATCAGCATCGCCCGGATCGGCAACGACGCCTCGGAGAACGTCATGCGCAAGCTCGGCATGGCGCCGGAGCGCGAGACGACGCATCCGGTCCACGGCGTCCCGCTGCGCGTCCATGCCATCGACCTCACCGAATTCCAGGGGTGACGCGCGAGGCCACCGGCCGGTCGTGCTCGCGAACCGCTACCGCTCGACACCTGGCTTGTCCACGGCGGTGCAGGCGCCCGCCGGACGGGGCGACTGACGCCTTCTGCGCAAGACCGGGCTGGGACCGGACGGCTCGTCCACATCAATGAAGGTGGCATCAGTCGCCAGCAAGACCAGCTGGAAAACTTCTTCCTCACGGAACTGGGTGACTCTCGTAAGCGGACGAACGCTGATGCGGAACCCTGATTCACAGTGCCCCGTTGCCCACGGCTATGGGTTAATCCATTCTTCACCGGCCGTGATTGGTGATCCGAAAATGCACCGTGCGCCGGGTGGTCGCCGGCAAGGCGCACCGCGAGACGTTCGGGACTTCCGCGCCGGCCGCCCCGGACGTCCCGGCCGACTCGTTCCGCTCCGCGCTGGTGTCCGCCGCACACCGCGGTGAAGCCTTCGGCCCGGCCGCAGGGCAACCGGTCGCCCACCGGTCCGTAGCGAGCGCGGCAGGACGGCACCTGTGTTGTGCCCTGCCGTGCTGTCCGGCGCTCACCCGCATCCTCCGCGACCACACCAAGGCGGAGGGGGGCCGGCGCTTACGCAACCGCTACGCCCGCGCCGCTAGGGTGCCCCTGAACAGCAAAAAGGCCCTCCTGGGCGGAGGGCCGACCGATCGCACGGACTGTGCGCCCCCGGCAGGACTCGAACCTGCGGCCAAGCGCTTAGAAGGCGCCTGCTCTATCCACTGAGCTACGGGGGCCGGATGTGGCCTCGGTGGCCTGGAGCCCCTGGTGGGTCGTCCGTGACCTTGCCGGGACAAGGATAGGGCTCCGATCGCCTTGACCCGGTTGCTTCACCTGCGTGGCACGATGTGGAGGTTCGGTGAAGCGAACCGATAATCGCAGGCAGGTGCGATTCTCGCAGCGCTTTTTTCGTCTCACGGCTCGGGTGTTGTGCACTCGTTATGCCTGCGCCCCACTCGTCCCGTCTGTTCCGTGTGAATGATCGGCACGCAGGGACGTCTATACGCTTCAAAAAGGCGCCAAAATTGGGCATTCTTCGCATGTGGTGACCATGGAAGTACGGCCTCAGCTGATCGACGCACTCTCCGCCCTGCGCGACCGGGTCGCTGCCGTGCGCCTTCCACTCCCCCTTCCAGGCGCTCCGAGGGCGCGGCAGACGAGAGCCGAGCTGCTTGCGCAGCTCGACGACTATCTGGTGCCCCGGCTGAAGGACCCCGAAGCACCGCTGCTCGTGGTGGTCGGCGGGTCCACGGGGGCCGGGAAGTCCACGCTGGTCAACTCCCTTGTGGGACGGCGGGTGACGGAGGCCGGGGTACTGCGGCCCACGACGCGTACGCCCGTGCTCGTATGCCACCCGGACGATCACCACTGGTTCGCGGACCTGCGCGTGCTGCCGCACTTCACCCGCGTCTCGTTGCCGCAGCAGGAGGAGTCCGCGATGCCGGGCGTCGCCGGGCGGCGGCCGCCCAAGGACAGTGCGCTGCGGATCGAGAAGGCCGCGTCCCTGCCGCCCGGACTCGCCCTGCTCGACGCGCCCGACATCGACTCGCTCGTCGTCGAGAACCGGATCATGGCCGCCGAGCTGATCTGCGCCGCGGACGTGTGGGTCCTGGTGACCACCGCCTCCCGGTACGCGGACGCCGTCCCCTGGCACCTGCTGCGTACGGCGAAGGAGTACGACGCCATGCTCGTCACCGTGCTCGACCGGGTGCCGCACCAGGTGATCGCGGAGGTGTCCCGGCAGTACGCGGCGCTGCTGACCAAGGCCGGGCTCGGGGACGTACCGCGGTTCACGATCCCGGAGCTGCCCGAGTCCGCCGGCGCCGGCCGTGGCCTGCTGCCGGACAGCGCCGTCGCGGCGCTCCGCGACTGGCTGGCCCACCGGGCGCTGGACCCCGCCGCGCGGCAACAGACCGTCGTCCGTACCGCCGCCGGCGTCATCGACTCGCTGAACGCCCGTATGCCGGAGCTGGCGGGCGCCGTCGCCGCGCAGCACGCCGCCGCCGTACGCCTCGCCGGCGCCGTCGAGGCGGTGTACGCGCAGGAGGCGGAGCGGGTGCGGGGGCAGTTGAAGCGCGGCGCGGTGCTCACCGGGGACGCGCGCACCCGCTGGCGCGGCTATCCGCGCGACAGCTCGGCCGTCGAGCTCCTCGACGCGCTCGCCGACAGCCTCATCTCACTGCTGCAGTGCGCCGTGGCCGCCGCCGACGAGCGGCTCCTCGAGGCATGGCGGCGCGAACCGGCCGCGAAGGGCGTCGAAGCGCAGTACGCGCGGCTCGACCGGGAGGCGTCCGAGCACATCGGGATGGCTGTACGGCGCTGGCGGCGCGTCCTGGAGGAACTCGCCGAGGAAGAGGTACGCGGACTGGAACAACGTTCCTCCGCATCCGACCCCGAGACCGTCGCCGCACTGCTCGCCACCGCCCTGCTCGGCGGGCGGCGGGCCCGGATCGCGGGGGAGCGGCTTGCCGAGCGGATCGGGGCACAGGGCGCACTGCGGTTGCGCGACAAGGGCGGTGAGCTGGTGACGTCGTACGTCGAACGCGTACTGAACGAGGAGCGCGACCGGCGGCTCGCACCGCTCGACGCTCTTGAACTGTGCCCGGAACCGCAGGCCGAGCTGATCGCCGCGCTGTCCGTACTGCAGAAGGAGAGGTGACCGGGTGGCTGCTGTCACTGGGGAGACCGAGGGCCGGCCGGAGACCGGTCCGGGGGAGGCACGCGAGGAGCGGAGTGAGGGGGCTCTCGGGGAGGGCGGGGGGAATGCCCGGGGGACCGGCGAGGCGGCCGCGGGGACGGAGAACGCAGCCGCCGACGGACAGTCGTCCGCTGAAACTCGTACCTCCGGCGATGAGTCCGTGGCCGGGGCCGCAGCCGAGTCCGCAGTTGAGTCTGCCGTCGAGGCCGGGGGCGAGTCCGCGGCACAGCGCCCGCTCGCGTTCGTAGCCACCTCCGCCTCCGCCTCCGTCTCCGCGTCCGCCTCCGCGTCCTCGGCCGCATCCAGGGGCGAGGACCGGGGCGGCGAAGGAGGCGGCGAGGGCGCCGGTGCTCCCGCCGACGGCCACTGGGACGACGGCCTCATCGCCCGCCGCGCCTCGGACCCCTCGGCCCTCGCCGCGGGCGACGCCTCGCTCGTCCACGCCCATCCGCACGTCCCCATCGGAGGCCCCTACGCCGCCCCGCTGCGCACCCGCCTCGACGCGCTGCGCGAGCTCATCGGCCTGTCCCGTACCCGCCTCGACGGGAAGACGCTCGCCGAGGCGGGCCGAGTGCTCGACGAGGCGGCGGCACGTCAGCAGCTGTCGCACCGGCATACCGTCGTCGCCATCGCGGGCGCCACCGGCAGCGGCAAGTCGACGCTGTTCAACGCCCTGGCCGGCGTACCGATTTCGGAGACCGGGCTGCGCCGTCCCACCACCTCCGCGCCGATCTCCCTCAGCTGGTCCGAGGGGGCCGCCGGGCTGCTCGACCGGCTGGCCATCCCGCCACGGCTGCGCCGCAGGCCCCTCGCGGGCGGCAGCGGTGACGAAGCGCTGCAGGGCCTCGTCCTGGTGGATCTGCCCGACCACGACTCGGCGATGACCGTGCACCGGGACCAGGTGGACCGGGTCCTGGCGCTCGTCGATGCGGTCGTCTGGGTCGTCGATCCCGAGAAGTACGCGGACGCCGCCCTCCACGAGCGCTATCTGCGCCCGCTCGCCGGGCACTCCGAGGTGACCTTCGTCGTCCTCAACCAGATCGACCGGCTGCCCGGCGAAGCCGCCGACCAGGTGCTCGACGATCTGCGCCGGCTCCTCGACGAGGACGGCATGGCTCTCGGCGAGCACGGCGAGCCCGGCGCAACCGTCCTTGCGCTGTCGGCGCTGACCGGGGAGGGCGTGGGCGAGCTGCGCGAGCTGCTCGGGCGGTTCGTTCAGGACAAGACGGCCGCCGCCCGGCGCATCTCCGCCGACGTCGACGCGGCCGCCACACGACTGCGCTCCATGTACGTCGCCGACGGCAGGTCCGGGCTCGGCGAGCGGGCCCGCGAGGACTTCTCGGCCCGGCTGGCGGGCGCGGTCGGGGCGACCGCGGTCGGCGAGGAGGCCGAACGCCAGTGGCGCAGGAACGCGGGCCGCGCCTGCGGAACGCCCTGGCTGCGGCTGTGGCGCTGGTACGAGCGCGTCCGGTTTCCCGGCGGCGGGATGCCGCAGCCTCCGGGGCCGGTGGAGGAGGAGCTCACGGCGCGGCAGCGGGTCGAGCAGGCGGTACGTGCGGTCGCGGACGACGCGGCTCACGGGCTGCCCACACCCTGGGCGCAGGCTGTGCGCGAGGCGGCGGTGCGGGGGGCGGAGGGGCTGCCCGAGGCGCTCGACGAGCTCGCCGTCAAACTGGGTACGCCGAGCAGCCGTCCGCCGCGGCCCGCGTGGTGGCCGGTGGCCGTGCTGGCGCAGGCCGCCATGACACTGCTGCAGATCTACGGGGGACTGTGGCTGGTCGGCCAGATCATCGGGGTGCTGGAGCCCGGGCTGGTACCGCCGGCGCTGATGATGCTCGGCGGGATCATCGGTGGCCCGCTGGTGGAGTGGTGGTGCGCAACCGCCGCGAAGGGGCCCGCCAGGCGGTACGGGCAGGACGCGGAACGGCGCCTGCGGGAGGCGGCCGCGGGCTGCGGGCGGGCGATGGTGCTCGATCCGATGGCGGCGGAGCTGCTGCGCTACCGCGAAGTGCGGGAACAGTACGCGACGGTGTCCCTCAGACGCTGACGCCGAGACGCCCGGACGCGGCCCGTGCATCCCTCCTGGACGTCTCCGGGAGTGCCCCGCCACCCGCGAGGGTGGCGGGGTTTTCCACATGCGCACGCGCTTCCACAGGCGGCGACGGAAATCGGCCCGCAGGCTCAGCATGAGATCAGTCAGGGCAACGGCCGGAGTGTGGAAAGCGGGAAGCGGGAGGGGATCCGTCATGAACGAGACCTTGGTGACGCTGGTGGGCAATGTCGCGACCGCCGTGGAGTACCGGGAATCGGCGACCGGGGGATGGGCGCGGTTCCGGTTCGCCGTGACCTCCCGCCGCTGGGACCGGCAGCGGGAGTTGTGGGCGGACGGGCCCACCAGCTTCTACACGGTGTGGGCGTGGCGGACGCTGGGCTTGAATCTCGCGGCGTCGGTCGCCGTCGGTGAACCACTCGTGGTGCACGGCCGCTTGAGGGTGCGGCAGGAGGAGCGGGAAGGACAGCGCAGGACGTCCGTCGACATCGATGCGATGGCCGTCGGGCACGACATGACCCGTGGCACGTCCGCGTTCCGGCGAGTGACGAGGGGAGACGTACACCTGACGGGCCGTGCGCCGGATGGGCCCGGCGTGCCCGGCGTGCCTGACGCGGCCGAAGCGTCCGGGCGGGCTGCGCCAAGCGACCCGGCCACCGGCTCGCCCGACCCGCCGGGCCCGGACGACCGCGCCCCCGCAACCCCCGCGGACGTGGTCCCCGCCGCCGCTCCCTGACCTGCGGTTGTGGAGATTTGTCGATACTGAACGGGGGACGCGTGAGCCGCGATAACAATTCTGATTCGGAATGGTTATCTGACGGCATGACGGGGGATCACGTCGCGCCGCGTCCCTAGGATTCCCCAGTACTCACGGGGCACTTGAGTTTGCAGGCGAGGCACTCCCCCCACGCATCCCACGCGAAACCGCCTCGCCCGGAGGGGAATTCTGTGTTTTCTGCGTTCTCTGTACGTGGGCGTGGAGCCGCCCGGCTTGCCGTGGCGGCTCTGGCGTCGGGCTTGTTCGCGGCGGGAGCCATAGCCACCGCGGGGCCGGCGGTCGCCGACGAGACCCCCCAGCACCAGGGCGGCGCGTCCGCCACCCTCGACGGCCTGACCACCTTCGACCGCGCCGTGCTGCGCGACGGTGGCCAGGAGCACGAACTGCCCGCCGGTCTGTTCGAGATGACCGTCGACGGCGGCGGCAAGCTCAAGACGTACTGCATCGACCTCCACAACCCCACCCAGGAGCAGGCCAAGTACCTGGAGACCCCCTGGGACCAGACCTCGCTCGGCGCCAACAAGGACGCGGGCAGGATCCGCTGGATCCTGCAGCACTCCTACCCCCAGGTCGACGACCTCATGGGGCTCGCCGAGCGGGCCGGGACCGGGCCGCTCAGCGAGCGGACCGCCGCGGCCGGCACCCAGGTGGCGATCTGGCGCTACTCGGACGGCGCCGAGGTCGAGGCGCTCGACCCGGCGGCCGAGAAGCTCGCCGACTGGCTGGAGAAGAAGGCACAGAACGTCGAGGAGCCCCGTGCCTCGCTGAGCCTGGAACCGAACGCCGTCTCCGGGAAGGCCGGTGGCCGGCTGGGGCCCGTCACGGTCCGTACCGACGCCGACCGTGTGACGGTGACCCCGCCCGCCGACTCCGCCGCCAGCGGGGTCAAGGTGACGGACCAGGCGGGGAAGCCCGTCACGACCGCGGTCAACGGCAGCCGGCTGTACTTCGACGTACCTTCCGGGACTCCCGACGGTTCGGCCGGGCTCGGCGTACAGGCGACCACCTCCGTGCCAGTCGGCCGGGCGTTCGCCGGGGTGACCAAGAGCCAGACCCAGATCCTCGCCGGGTCCAGCCAGTCCACGGTCTCCGCGACCGCGTCCGCCACCTGGGCCAAGAGCGGCCCGATCCCGGCGCTCTCCGCGGAGAAGAACTGCGCCGAGGGCGGCATCGACATCACCGCCACCAACAAGGGCGACGAGGCGTTCACCTTCGAGCTGATGGGCTTCAAGCACTCCATTGCCGCTGGTGAGTCCCGGACCGTCACGGTCCCGGTCCCCGAGGACCAGGCGTACGACTTCACGATCACCGGCCCCGGCGGGTTCTCGAAGAACTTCAAGGGTGTGCTGGACTGCAAGACCACCGGCAGCGCGGGACCGGTCATCGAGGAGCCGTCCTCGCAGCCCAGCCCGGCCTCGGCCGGCGGTACCTCGGCAGGCATCGACGAGAACCTCGCCGCGACCGGTGCCTCCAACGCCACCCCGGTGATCGCGGGCATCGCGATCGCTCTCGTCCTCGTCGGCGGCGCCGCCGTCCTCTTCGTACGCAAGAAGAAGGCACCCTCCACCGACGAGTGAGCGACGAACGGTGAGCGCTGGTGACAGTGCGCAGCCGACGGCCCCGGGATCGCCTGCCGGCACCGGGGCCGTCGGCGTCGCCGCGATCCGGCTATGGCTCCGTCCGTGATCTGCCGGACAGAACCTGGCGGTGAGGCGCTCGAAAACCAGTGGAGCAGCGCCGCTGTGCGCCTTTACCGTGCTGCCGAACCACGTCGTCCAGGCAAGGAAGTGCCGTTGTACACCCTGTGAGACCTCCCGAGCGCTGATTCGTCGCGCGTCGCACATGTGCGCCGCGCTGCTTTTTGCTGCGGACTTCTCACTGAAACCGGTGTACTTCTGTGCTCGAAAACTGGGTGGTCGTGCCCACCTGCCTGCCGCTCGTTCTCCGCCGTTGCCACGCGTGCGCGTCCGAGCGCTTCCGGGCAAGCGGTAAATTTCGCGTCAACGCAAACCACAAGCTCATCGACGCCTGGCTCCTCGCGCTCTGCACCGCTTGCGGGGAAACTGCAAAGCTCACGGTCCTGGAGCGGATGAATGTGCGCTCCGTACGACCTGAGCTGCTGGACCAGCTGCATGACAACGACCTTGGCCTGACAGCTGAGCTGCTCCAGGATCCGGTCGTGCGGCGCCGTAATCGCATCGCCCTCGACTGGGACAACGCCTGGCGCCTCGACACCGGCGGATCGGATCACCTGGACCGCGAGGTGATCGACGTCTCGGTGCGCTTCGCGGCGCGGATCCCTGTCCGGCCGGTGCGACTGATCGCTGAAGGTTGCGGTCTTTCGCGAGCCGAGGTCGAGAGGCTGATCACGGAGGGGAATCTCGTTTCGGCAGTCCCGCTGAGCGGCAAGCTCTCCGGCGATTTCACCTTCACGCTCAAGCGCTGAGCCCTCCCCGGGACCAGGGGCCTGTCCGGCAAGGTCCGCCGGACAGGCCCTGGTTGTATCGACCCGCAGCGTTGTTGACACGGCCGGCGTTGAACCAGAGCGAGTTGAGCCCGTCGCGTGCGTCCTGCGGGCGCCCGTGTCCATCTCGCTCAGCAGCCGCCACCGCGGCCGGTCCCTTCGACCGTGCACACAGTGTGCTGACGGGGGCGGGGGTGTCCGGCGCTCCGCCGGATCCCACGCCACCGGGCCTCAACTGGCCTGCATCGTCACCCCCATGCGTGAAGAAGGCCGATCGCTCGTTGATAGCTTTGCTCCTCCTGCCTTCTTTGCTCAACGGGGGATCAATGAGCCAGCCTCAGTTCCAGTCGCCGCAGTACAACCCGTACAGCCAGCAGCCCGGCCAGCCACCGATGCCCCCCGCGCAACCGCCGATGCAGCCCTGGCAGCAGCAGCCGCAGATGCAGCCCGGCCTGCCCTACCCCGCGCACCCCGCGCCCTTCGGGCAGCAGCCGAGGCGCGGCCACCCCGTCGGCGCCTTCTTCCTCGGGCTCCTCGCCTCGGTCGTCGTCTCGGTGATCTACAGCGGCCTCACGGTGGCCACCTACAAGGAACAGTCGGCCGATACGGCGCAGACCCTCTACGTGCTTCACGGCCTCCTCAACGGAGCGGCGGTGGGCGCGTTGATCGGCATGGTGGGCCGCCGCAGCACCGGCGCCCAGATCAGCGGGGCCGTCATCGCCCCGCTCGGTGCCTTCTTCGGCTACACCAACGCCATTCCGCTCATCATCGCCGACAGCCAAGGGGTCCCCGCCATCGGGGACATGATGGAGGCCGACCCCTTCATTCCGGCCAAGGCCTGGTGGGGCAGCCAGAGCGACACCGAGTGGCTCTCCCTGCTCGGTCTCGCGGTCGCCGCCGCAGCGGCCTGGGGCCTCGCCTACGTCATCGGGAAGCGTCGCTGAGGAGTTGGGCTCTCGCTGCCGCAATGCTCCCGCATTTAGGGGGTGGTGGTCGGTTGCTATAGCGTGCTCGCGTCAAAAGACGCACATCACACGCGCTCACGGGGGACTCCACATGACCTTTCCGCCGCAGCAAGGCCCTGGCCCGTACGGTCAGCCCGGCCCGTACGCACAGCAGCCACCGCAGGGATACCCGCCCCAGCCGGGGTACGGGTACCCGCAACAGCAGCAGCCGTACCCGCCCCAGCAGCACATGCAGATGCAGCCGCCGCCTCAACAGCAGCAGTGGACCGCGCCGCCGCAGCCCTCGCCGCCGTCCCGGAGCGGGGGCATAGGCATCATGAAGATCCTCAAGGGCATCGGCATCGTGGTCGCCCTCATCATCATCGTGGTGGCCTACTTCGCGAGCCAGGACGATGCCGACCACGCGGAGGCCGGGGACTGCCTCAAGAACAGCGGGTCCACGGCGTCTCCTGACCTGGAGGTGGTGGATTGTGGTGGCACCGAGGCCATGTACAAGGTGGTCGAGGTGATCCCCGACACGCTGGACACCACCAAGTGCGAGGGCAAGGCGGACGTCGGCTACCTCGAGCAGACCCGCGGTGGGCGGCGCAGTTCGGGCAAGCAGTTCGTGCTCTGCCTCGACGAGCTCAAGAAGAAGTAGCCGAGGACGCGAGCGCCCCGGGCCAGAGCCGCCCGGGGCTTCTCTCTGGGGGCTCAGTGGGGCTCAGAGGTGACCGGTGGGGACCGACAGTGACGGGTCGGCTACCAGGGTGACCCGGGAAGTCGCAGGTCAGCGGGGCCCCGAGGTACTGGTTTCCGCCTGGGGGTGGCGGTCAGGCAAGATGGGGTGTATCTGCCCACTCACTGATTGCCGGACGGTTTCTCTTGGCTGAGTACATCTACACCATGCGCAAGACGCGCAAGGCGCACGGCGACAAGGTGATCCTTGACGACGTCACGCTGAGCTTCCTGCCTGGTGCGAAGATCGGTGTGGTCGGCCCGAACGGCGCCGGTAAGTCCACTGTGCTGAAGATCATGGCTGGTCTGGAGCAGCCCTCCAACGGCGATGCCTTCCTCTCGCCCGGCTACACCGTCGGCATGCTCCTCCAGGAGCCGCCGCTCGACGAGTCCAAGACCGTCCTGCAGAACGTCCAGGACGGCGCGGCCGAGATCATGGGCAAGCTCCACCGCTTCAACGAGGTCGCCGAGCTGATGGCGACCGACTACTCCGACGCGCTGATGGAGGAGATGGGCAAGCTCCAGGAGGACCTCGACCACGCCAACGCGTGGGACCTGGACACGCAGCTCGAGCAGGCCATGGACGCCCTGGGCTGCCCGCCCGGTGACTGGCCGGTCACCAACCTCTCCGGTGGTGAGCGGCGCCGCGTCGCGCTCTGCAAGCTGCTGCTGGAGGCGCCCGACCTGCTCCTCCTCGACGAGCCCACCAACCACCTGGACGCCGAGTCGGTGCAGTGGCTGGAGCAGCACCTCGCCAAGTACCCCGGCACCGTCGTCGCCGTCACCCACGACCGGTACTTCCTCGACAACGTGGCCCAGTGGATCCTGGAGCTCGACCGCGGCCGCGCCCACCCGTACGAGGGCAACTACTCCACGTACCTGGAGAACAAGGCCTCGCGTCTGAAGGTCGAGGGCCAGAAGGACGCCAAGCGCCAGAAGCGGCTCAAGGAAGAGCTCGAGTGGGTCCGCTCCAACGCCAAGGGGCGCCAGGCCAAGTCCAAGGCCCGTCTGGCCCGCTACGAGGAGATGGCGGCCGAGGCCGACAAGATGCGGAAGCTGGACTTCGAGGAGATCCAGATCCCGCCGGGCCCGCGTCTGGGCAGCGTCGTCGTCGAGGTCGAGAACCTCAACAAGGCCTTCGGCGAGAAGGTCCTCATCGACGACCTCTCCTTCACCCTGCCGCGCAACGGCATCGTCGGAATCATCGGTCCGAACGGCGCCGGCAAGACCACGCTGTTCAAGATGCTCCAGGGCATCGAGGAGCCCGACTCCGGCAAGATCAAGGTCGGCGAGACCGTCAGGATCTCGTACGTCGACCAGAGCCGCGAGAACATCGACCCGAAGAAGACGCTGTGGGCCGTCGTCTCCGACGAGCTGGACTACATCAACGTCGGCCAGGTCGAGATGCCGTCGCGCGCCTATGTGTCGGCGTTCGGCTTCAAGGGGCCGGACCAGCAGAAGCCCGCCGGGGTCCTCTCCGGTGGTGAGCGCAACCGCCTCAACCTGGCGCTCACCCTCAAGCAGGGCGGCAACCTGCTGCTCCTCGACGAGCCGACCAACGACCTCGACGTCGAGACGCTGTCCTCCCTGGAGAACGCGCTGCTCGAGTTCCCCGGCTGTGCCGTGGTCGTCTCCCACGACCGCTGGTTCCTGGACCGGGTCGCCACGCACATCCTGGCGTACGAGGGCAACTCCAAGTGGTTCTGGTTCGAGGGCAACTTCGAGTCGTACGAGAAGAACAAGGTGGAGCGGCTCGGCCCGGACGCGGCCCGTCCGCACCGTGCCACCTACAAGAAGCTCACCCGGGGCTGATCTTGGCACGCCACATCTACCGCTGCCCGCTGCGCTGGTCGGACATGGATGCCTTCGGGCACGTCAACAATGTGGTCTTCCTCCGCTATCTGGAAGAGGCCCGCATCGACTTCATGTTCCGGCTGGCGCCGGGGGACGGTTCTCCGTCGTTCTCCGGAGGGTCCGTCGTGGCCCGCCACGAGATCGACTACGTACGTCCGCTGGTGCACCGGCACGAGCCGGTGATCGTCGAGTCATGGGTGACGAAGATCGGCGCGGCGTCGCTGACGATCGCGTACGAGGTGAAGGACGCCGAGGGCCCGGCCCAGGTGTATGTCCGGGCCTCGACCGTCGTCGTGCCCTATGACCTGGCGGAGGCGCGTCCGCGCCGCATCAGCGCGGAAGAGAAGTCCTTCCTCCGGGAGTACCTGGACGAGGGTGTGAAGGACGCGCTCGCGGCATGACAGCGCCTGTGCAGACCCTGCGGTTCGCCGACGCGAGGGAGGCGGCGGATCTCGCCGCCTTCCTCGGCCGGCTGATCCACTACGACCGGGCCGCCGCGGTCCGGCTGCAGGCGGGCGGGGGCGCACTCGCCGTGTTCGGCCGGCCGCCGTCGTTCGAGGTCCTCGCGATCCGTACGGCCAGGCTCGCGGAGCCCGCCGAGCTGGATGCCACCGTCTCGGCGGGAGAGCTGCTGGAATCCGTCGAGGGCTCGGCACTTGCCGTGCCCGCTGCCGTCACCGGACCGCCGTGGGCGGGCATGCTGCCCCCTCGCGGCGGCTGGCGGGAGCTGCCGGGACTGCCAGGCGTCGGGCAGATGCGGGGTGCGGTGGCCGCCGCGGTCGCCGAATTCCGTTCCCGGGACGAGGCGTTGCCCGAGGAGCGGCGCAGCCGCGCCGAGCGCGACCGGATCGGCCGCGAGATCTGGTCCCGCACGCTGGGCGACACGGACCTGCCGCTGCGGGCCGTGCACGCCGCCCAGTCCCTGGGCTTTCTGCGCCCGACGCCACAGGACGCTCCCGGCGCGGCACTGTTCGCCGCGGGCGGCTGGCTCCGGCTGCGTACGCCCTTCGGGTCGATCGCCGTACGCAAGGCCGGGCTCGGCGGGCTGACCGTCACCCCCGCGCACCCCGTCACCCACGCCTGACCCCGCTCGGTCTCCGTCGCAGCGGGCAGACGAACTCCGGGCGTCCTGAAGTGAGCGCGTGGTGACCCTGAGTGCGGGGCGGGGGTGGCAGGCGCGGTCAGCCCGCGGTGTTCACCATCGATGCGGCCGCGTATGTGAGGTAGTTCCAGAGCTGCCGCTCGTGCTCTTCCGAGAGCCCGAGCTCGTCGACCGCGGCCCTCATGTGCTTCAGCCAGGCGTCGTGCGCGGCCTTGTCGACGGTGAAGGGCGCATGCCGCATCCGCAGCCGGGGGTGGCCGCGATGGTCGCTGTAGGTGCGGGGGCCGCCCCAGTACTGCATCAGGAAGAGCGCGAGCCGCTCCTCGGCGGGGCCCAGATCCTCCTCGGGGTACATCGGACGCAGCAGCGGGTCCTCGGCGACGCCCTCGTAGAAACGCCGCACCAGACGGCGGAAGGTCTCCTCGCCGCCGACCTGCTCGTAGAAGGTCTGCTCCTGAAGTGTGCCCCGTGGAATCTCGTTCACCGGTACATGGTCTCAGACGGACCGGCCGAGGACCCGGGCCCTAGGACTCTTCCCGGAAGTGCTCGCCTCCCGCGCGGGCACGCAGGAAAGTGGGTGTATGGGTGCACAACGGGACGCGCAAGCGGCTCATGAGCCGCCTGACGCGCACGATCCGCATGCCGCTGCCGCCGCCGAGGTGCGGCGGGCGCTGGTGCGGCGGATCGCCGCGACCGGCGCGCTCGACGATCCGGCCTGGCGGGCGGCCTTCGAGGAAGTGCCCCGGCATCTGTTCGTGCCGTACTACTACGTGTCCACCTTCGCCGGGTACGAGAGGCTGTGGTCCGGCGACTCCGCCCCCGACCGGCGCGAGCGCTGGCTGCGGGGCGCGTACGCCGACGGGCCGCTCGCCACGCGGGTGCGCGACGGCGAACTCGTCACGTCCAGCAGTCAGCCGTCCCTCATGGCCCGGATGCTGGACGTGCTGGAGATACGCGACGGGCACAGCGTTCTGGAGATCGGTGCCGGCACCGGCTACAACGCGGCCCTGCTGTGCCACCGGCTCGGGGACTCGCTCGTGACGACCGTCGATCTCGACCCGGAGATCACCGAGTCCGCGCGGAGCCATCTCGCGGCGGCCGGGTACCACCCCGCTGTGATCACCGGCGACGGGGTACGCGGCTGCCCGGGGCGGGCGCCCTTCGACCGGATCATCGCGACCTGCACCTTGTCGTCCGTACCGCCGGCCTGGCCGGCGCAGTGCCGCCCGGGTGCCCTGATCCTCGCCCCGCTCGCGACCGGGCTGATCCTGCTGCGGGTGCGCGACGCGGACCACGCGGAGGGGCATTTCCTGCACACCGCCGCGTACTTCGTCCCGCTGCGCGGCGGAGCGCCCGTACGCGCACACATCCCGCATCTCGGCGGGCTGCCGCGCCGGGTGGTCGAGAGCGAACTGTTCCGGTTCCTGCTCACCCTGACCGAGGGCAGCCTCGATCCGCACGAAGCGCTCTCGCTCTGGCAGCGCGAGCAGCGGCCGGAGCGGGAGCGCTTCGGTGTCACGGTCAGCGAGGGTCGTCAGTGGGCATGGCTGGACGACGCCGAAGGGCCGTACGCCTGGCCCCTGGACGCTCCCCGCCCCGCCGACCGGTGAGGGGAGCCCTGCCGGGCCACGCTCACCGGACAGGCTTCGGACCGGCTTCGGGTCGGCTCCGGATCGGCTCCGGATCGGCTCCGGATCGGTCCCGCCGGATCAGCCCCGGCGGATGGTGATCGTCGTCCAGGCCCCCACGTGGACCCGGTCGCCGTCCTTCAGCGGGACGGGAACGTAGGGCTGGATCGGGTCCTCGGCGCCGTTGACCGTCGTGCCGTTCGTGGAGTTCTGGTCGACCACGGCCCAGGTGCCGTCGGGCTGCTGGACCAGGACCGCGTGCTGGTGCGAGACGCCCGGATCCTCCGGCGGGACCGACAGATCGATGTCGGGGGACTCGCCGGTGGAGTGCCGGCGGCGGCCGATGGTGATCTGATTGCCGGAGAGCGGAAGCTGCTGCTCCGGGGAGTACGCGGGCAGATTCAGTCCGGTCGCCTCGGGACCGCTGCGCTGCATCATCGCCATGAAGTACTCACGGTCGGGCGCGATGAGCGCCGTCCATCCCGCAGGAGTCTGCTGCTGCGGCATGTGCTGCTGCGGCGCCGGTGGCTGTGGTGCCTGTGACTGCGAAGGCGGCGGCAGCATCCAGTCGTCCCCGCCGCCTTGCGGCTGCGGGGGCTGAGGCTGCTGCGGCGGAGCCGGGACGGCCTGCGGGAATCCGGGCT
This sequence comes from Streptomyces sp. NPDC043870, assembly GCF_056435785.1. Taxonomy (NCBI): domain Bacteria; kingdom Bacillati; phylum Actinomycetota; class Actinomycetes; order Kitasatosporales; family Streptomycetaceae; genus Streptomyces; species Streptomyces sp. NPDC043870. The sequence goes on along the minus strand of NZ_JBWKDT010000005.1, from coordinate 284,271 downwards.
GGACGGGCGGCGCGGCCGGACCCGACTGCTGGAACGCCTGCGGCGGTGCGGGCGGGCCGGGCTGGACGAACTCGGGCTGTCCCGGCTGGTGCGGGAAGTCCGGCGGCGCGGGCGGCCCCGGCTGCGGGAACCCGGGAGGAGCCGGAGGCCCCGGCTGCGGGAACCCGGGAGGAGCCGGAGGCCCGGGCTGCGGGGGCCGCGGGCCCGACGGTTCGCCGGTCAAGGGCTCGGCGGGCCGGTTCATCTGTGAGGGCCGTGAGCCCTGGTACTCGTACGGGTCCGGGGGGCGCGGCGGCTGCTGCTGGGCCTGGAAGCCGGGCGGCAGATTCAGACCGGGCACCTGACCACCAGGGCCACCGGGACCGCCAGGACCACCCGGACCGCCAGGACCACCCGGACCCGGCCTGCCGGGCGGGGCCACGGGCGTGTACGACGTCGCCGTGTTCGTGAGGAAGTTCCAGCGGCACTCCTCGCAGAACGGCGCCATCGCCTCGCGCGGCGTACGGCACTGCGGGCACAGCTCCGCCTGGGCCGTGGCGTCGGGGCCACCGGGGCCCGGGTATCCGTACCCCGGCATGGGCGGCGAGGGAGCCGGCGGCGGGGGAGGAGGAGGCGGCGGGACCGCGCCCGCAGGAGCCCCCGCGCCGGCCATGCGATGGCCGCAGACCTCGCACCAGTCGTCGGAACCCGACTGGTGTCCGTTCGGGCAGGTGGGCATGTCGGCGCTTCCCCCTCTCCTTCGTCCGGCCGGTGTGCCGGACACGTACTACTTGTTGGTGCTTCTCGTCACTTATTGACTTACTTCTTGACGCGAACTGTCTTGGTGGAGCGCGTTTCGAGGGTCATCTCGTCCGCCTCCGCGACCTTCGCCTTCAGTCGCACAGTACCCGTCGCCGCGTCGACGACGTCCACCACCTTCGCAAGCAGTTTCGCAGTGTCCTCGTTCCCCGAAGCAGCCGCCAGCTGCACCGCGCGGCCGAGTTTCGCGGTCGCCCCGTCGAAGTCTCCCGACTTGCGCGCATCGAGCCCCTGTTGGATGGCTTGTGCCAGTTCGGCCTGTCCTGTGTAGTGCGCGACCTGCGGGTTGATCGATGTGGAGGCCGCCATGTCGTCCGTCCACACCGCCCGGACCAGACCCTGTGACAGGGTCTGCGGGGCACCGCTCGCCGGGTCGGGAAGGACCAGTGACACCCGGGCCGCCAGCATCTCCCGGCCGATGCCCGCGTGCGGCACCTGTACGCAGACGTGATAGTCGCGGGACTCGTCGCCCCACGAGCCGGTGGGGTAGTCCCCGGCGCGTGGGCCCGCCTCCGTACGCCGGCCGGTCAGCTCCTCGACCGTCGGCGCCACCTGCTTCACGAACTTGATCTCCGCACCGACGGGCGTCCACAGCCGCAGTGCCACATCCGCGACCTCCTTGCCCATCGCGTTCTCCATCATCTGCGTGAAGTCCGCTGCGAGGGCGGCCGGATCGGCGACGATGTCGGCGGTACCCAGCAGCGCCGAGGCGATGCCGGTGACCTCCTTGACCTCCCAGTCGGTGCCCACACCGCGGGCGTCACAGGTGAACCGGCCCGCGCACGCGTCCAGGGCGGCCCGTAGGTCCTCCGGCGACTCGTGCTCGTTGCGGCCGTCGGTGAGCAGGATGCCGTGCCGAATGGCGACATCGGCCGAGTTCAGCAGCCGGTCCGCCAGTCGCAGCCAGGTGCCGATCGCGGTGCCGCCGCCCGCGCTCAGTCTGCGCAGCGACTCCTTGGCCTGCGCCCGGGTTGACGCGTCGGCGGTGGCCAGCCGGCCGCCGCCCGGGTAGACCTCCGCCGCCACATGCGTACCCGCGACCACCGCGAAGGCCGTGCCGTCGCGCAGAGTGTCGATGGCCGCGGCGGTGGCATCGCGCGCGTTGCGCATCTTCGTCGGCGGATAGTCCATCGAGCCCGAACAGTCGACCATGATCACCACGGCGGCGTCCGTCCGCTGCCCCGGTACGGACGAAGGGGAGGCGGAGGTCACGGACAGCGGGACGCCACGGCTCGTGCCGCCGCCGGTGGAAGTGACCGTGACGATCGCGTTCACTTCGCGCCCGCCCTCGGGCAGGAACTCGTTCTGGTACACCTCGACGGAGAACTGCGGCACGGTCGACTTCGAGAAGTTCGCCATCTGATCTGGCTCCTTGAGGCTCCACGTAACAGACAGAAATGACAAAGGGGGTGCCGGACGGGCGAAGGGGGCTCAAGCCTTGTTCAGGCCGATCCTGCCCCTTGCTGCGGTACGGCGAACGGGAGCAGGGCCACCGTTACGTTGTCGTGGCCGCCGCCGTCCAGCGCGTGTCCGACCAGCACCTGCGCCCCGTGCAGCGGGCGGGCCGCCGCATCGGGCGGCAGGACCTGCGCCATCTCCTGCGCGGCCTCCGCGTAGTTCCACAGGCCGTCCGTGCAGACCACGACCACACCGGGCCGGTCCGGCTTGAACGACGCGGTGTGCGGCTCCAGCTCGTACGCGTCGGCGCCGAGCCAGCCGGTGATGGCGTGGGCGCGCTCGTCCGCGTAGGCCTCGGCCTCGCTCATCAGACCCGCCGCGACCATCTGCGCCGCCCATGAGTCGTCCTCGGTGAGCCGGGCGGGCGGACCGCTGCGGTCATCGGGCACCCAGTACGCCCGGCTGTCCCCGACCCAGCCCACCACCAGCAGACCCGCGGCCACGACCGCGCCCACGAGGGTGCACGCCGGCGAATTCTGATGGCGGTGCGGATCGTGCTCCATGGCCTGACCCGGCTCGGCCGCCAGCGAGTTGACCGCGGAGGCGGCCGCGAGGATCGCCTCGTGCATCGCCTGCTGCGGATGCGTGCCGCGCGGCAGCGATTCCAGCAGCGACTCGTTGGCCGAACTGGCGGCGGCGGCGGAGGCGTCGTCGGGGCGGGTCGCCGACGACACCCCGTCGCAGACGATCGCGATGACGGCCGGGGAACCGTCGGGCAGTGCCGTCGACGACACCGCGAACGAGTCCTCGTTGCGGTGATGGCGCAGACCCCGGTCGCTCACCGCGGCGACCGCACCCAGCTCCTGCTCCATGTGGTCGCGCTCGCGAGGCTGGGCATGGCCGCAGTTCTCGCAGTAGCCGTCGGTGTCGACATGGCCCGCGCGGCAGGCCACACAGAGCTTGGTGCCGGCCGGGGGCGTGGGCGTGTGCTCCGCGGCGGGTGCGGCGGGTACGGCGGCGCGAGGGTCGGGCGCGGCCAGCTCGAAGTCGCCGGAGCCGGCGGTGGTCGCGCCCGCAGCTCCCGGCGCGGGGGCGGGGCCGTCCGCAGCACGGGCGTCGAAGCGGACCGCGGGCTCGGGCAGTTGGCGGCCGCCCTGATCCGTGCCCGACAGCTCACCGGCCCGGTGCACCGGCCCGGGCACGCCGGACCCGGACCCGGAGCCGGAGCCGGAGCCGGCGTCGGCCGTCCCGGCGGCACGGGAACGGCCGGCGGGGGAGCCGATCGCGATCGTGGGGTGGTCCTGCGGCGGCTCGGGTACGACTGAGAGGTCGTACCCGCACGCGCCGCAGAACAGGTCACCGGACTCCAGCGGCTCCTCGCAGCCGGGACACGTCGACCAAGCAGCCTGCTGGGGCATCTGTGGCGTCACTTTCTTTCACCTCGCCTTGACATGCTGGGCGCGCCTCGGTCCTGCGTCCGGGGGGCCGGGGGTCGGCCCCCGGGACAGCACAGCATCACACCCACGTCCGGGGGCGGAATCGGTTGGCCCGCTCCACGAGTTCGATGCGCTCCTCGCCGTGCCGGGCAAGCCGGGCGAGCACCCGGAACGAACGCTCAAGACCGAAGCGCAGGCCGCGTTCGTCCAGTTCACTGCCGAGCAGACCCGTGCTCGCCGGTCGTGCTCCGGGACTGCCGGAAAGCACCCAGTCCAGTGCCGTCCCGAGGACTTCCGTGGACAGCCGCTCACGGCGCACGGCGTCCAGGCCGAGCCCGTCCAACGCGGTGACCTGGTCGGCGGCGGCCGTCAGATCGTCGATCAGCGGTTCGTTCGCCGCGCGGTGGCGCAGCCGGGCACGGACCGCCGCGACGCGTGCGGCCGTGTAGTGGATCGAGGCCTCGGGCACGGATTCCAGCGTACGGACGGCTCCGACGCGGTCGCCGGCGGCGAGCTGCACCCGGGCCAGGCCGAACGCGGCGCTCACATAGCTGGGATCCGTCGCCCACACCAGGCGGTAGTACTCCGCGGCGTTGTCCAACTGGCCCAGCACCTCGGCACAGACGCCGAGCGCGAGCTTGGGCGCGGCCTCGCCGGGGAAGGCGTCGTAGATCGCGTCGAAGGACAGCGCGGCCGTCTCGTCGTCGCCGGTCGCGAGCGCGGCGATGCCGCGGTACCAGACGACCCGCCAGTCGTCGGCGTGCCGGGACTCCAGATCGGCCAGCGAGGTCGTCGCGGACATGAGCTCGCCCATTTCCAGCCGCGCGCGCAGTTCGCGCAGGCGCAGCTCCACGGAGCTCGCGGGGGCGCTGTGCAGCGCGGCGATCAGCTCCGCGGGCGCGGCGGCCAGCAGTCCTGCGAGGAAGCCCGCGTTCGGATCGTTCGGGTCGACCCGGGGTACGGGCAGCGCGAGCGCGGTCGCCCGCGCGTCGAGCCCGGCGAGACGCGGTTCCCCGCCGAGCGGCAACTGGGCCGCCGGCACCTCGGTGCGGGGCGCGGGGAGTGCGGCCTGCGTCTGCGCGTACGCGAACCCGTGGCTTCCGGCGCCCGGGGTGCCCGACGCACCGGCCCCGCCGTGGGGATACGCGCCTGGTCCGGCGGCGAGTTGCCCGCCACCGGGCGTGCCGGGCGTGGCGGTCATGCCGGGCGCGCCGGGTGCGCCGGGTGCCGGAACCGCCGCGGCGCCGCGGCGGCGGAAGCCGCGCGCCGGGGCCGTCCGCGCCCCCAGTGCCGAGACCTCGCCCTGCAGTTCCGCGAACAGCTCCGTGTCCGTGACCCGCAGCTCCGTCCCGAACAGCGTGGACAGAGACGGGCGGGGGCGGCCCGTCTGAAGGGCCACGACCTCCCGGAGCACGCCGGTGAGCTGGTCCGCCATTTCCTGTGCCGAGGCGAAGCGGCGCGCCGGGTCCGGGTCGGTCGCGCGGACCAGGAGCCGGTAGAACGACTCGTACGTCCGGAACACGTCGATGTGGTCCGGTTCCGGCAGGGAGTCCACGAACACGTTCGTGTACCCCTGGAAGTCGAACGTGAGCACCGCCAGCGTGCGCGCCACCGTGTAGAGGTCCGAGGCGACCGACGGGCCCACCTCCGCGACCTCCGGAGCCTGGTAGCCGACGGTGCCGTAGATCGCCGACTCGTCGTCGTCCATCCTGCGCACCGCGCCCATGTCGATGAGCTTGAGCTGGTCCTCGGTCTGGATCGCGTTGTCGACCTTGAAGTCGCAGTACAGCAGGTTGCGGCTGTGCAGGTGCCCGAGCGCCTCCAGCGCCTCGATCCCGTACGCGCAGGCCTGCTCGACCGGCAGCGGGTCCCGCTTCCCGTCGGGGGCGCGCCGCCCGTTGGCGATCTCCTTGAGGGACTTGCCGCCGACGTACTCCATGACGATGTAGCCGTCCATGGAGCCGGTCCGCTGATCGAGGTGTTCGACGAAGTTGTAGATGCGGACGATGTTGGAGTGCTCGATCTCCGCGAGGAAGCGGCGCTCCGAGATCGCCGCGGCCATGGCGTCCTGGTCGCCGGTGTCCAGGAGGCCCTTGAGGACCACCCAGCGGTCGGACACGGCCCGGTCGATCGCGAGATAGATCCAGCCGAGGCCGCCGTGCGCCAGACAGCCGATCACTTCGTACTGCCCGTGCACGATGTCGCCCGCACGCAGCTTCGGCACGAACGAGTACGGGTGGCCGCACTTCGTGCAGAAACCCTCCGTGCGGCCCGGGCGGTCGCCGCGTGCACGCCCGACCGGGGCCCCGCAGTCGCTGCGGCTGCAGAAACGCTTCCGCTCCGGGACCTCAGGGTTCTCCATGACTGCCGAACGCGGATCGGGACGCGGTACGTCCGGCACCGCGACCAGGCCCGCGCCCAGCCGGTTGCGCCCGGACCCGGACGCCGTCGAGCCCGAACTGCGCACCGACACCGAACGGCCCGAGCTGCGGCCCGACAGCGAACGGGACAGCCGGCCCGAAACGGACCGCCGCGACGTCGAGGAGCGCGAAGAGCGCGAGGAACGGGACGACGACCGGGACGAGGACCGCGAACCGCCGCGGCCCGAACCGCTGTTGCCGCTCTTCCCGCCGCCCGTGATCCCGGTCGGCGGCGACGACAGCGAACCGTTCACCGACACGACGGGGGCCAGACCGCAGGTGTCGCAGTACAGCTCGCCGCCGCCCATGTCCTCGTACGAGCCGTCACAGCCGGGACGCTGACAGGCGGCAACGACCCCGCCCGCACCACCGGTGGCAGGTGAGGACGGTGCGCTGCCGTGCTCGGCCTCGGGCGCGAGACCGCAGGTGCCGCAGTACAGCTCGCCGCCGCCCATGTCCTCGTACGAGCCGTCACAGCCGGGACGCCGGCACTTGGTCATCGCACTCACCGTTCCCCCTCATAGCTTCTCCGGTCCATGGGCCCCGACTGCCGCGGGACCAGGACGTCCGCCGCGGCCCGCTGGTAGCGCAGCACCGCCTGCTCCGCGGCGCGCAGATCACAGGGCGCGCTCCACAGCATCCGGCGGGCCGCGTCGTACCGCTCGATCAGCAGCGGGTCCTCCGCCATGCCGTGGCGGGCGACCTTCGCCTTGTACGCGTCGAGGCGGCCACGCAGCTCCGCGCGGACGGCGAGCGGCGCGGTCACCGCCGTCAACGACTCACGCGCGCGCAGCAGTTCGTCCTCGGCCTCCCGCTCCAGGGACTCCAGCAGCGGGGAGAGCCGGTGCCACTGGGCGTGCCTGCGGTACTCGGCGGCCGTGGCGAGCCGTTCCTGCAGAACCGTCGGCGGGCCGCTGACCGCCGGAACCTCGGAGGCGGCGATCTTCGCCAGCACCTCGCCGCGGGCGGCGCGCGCCTCGGTGAGGGTGCGGTCCGCGCGCGAGAGCACGTCCCGCAGCCGTATCAGCCGCTCCTCCGAGTCCTGCCGCACCGCGAGGACCGCCTCGATCTCGCGGCGTACGTCCTCGAGGGCGCGGGCCGCCCGGTCGTAGCGGTCGGTGTCGGGACGGCCCCCGCCGGGCGCCGAACTGGCTGCCGCGGGTGCCCAGAACGCCAGCGGGTCCGACACGACCTGCGCGCGCAGCGTGGACAGCTCGTGGGTGATCGACTCCAGGTCGTCGCCCGCCGGATGCTCACCCGGCCGCACGCCCACCGAATGGGCCAGCGAGCGGGTGCGCTGCAGCTCGGCGGAGAGCAGATCGATCCGGGCCGGCAGCGCGGACCAGACGGTGTCGGCGGCCACGACCATGTCCAGTGAGCGCGCATACAGCGTGTTCATCCTGCTCACCAGGCCCTCCAGCGTGAAGCGCTCGGAGAGCTTGGCCGGGCCCGTGATGGACGGGGCGGAGTGCGAGGCGGATCCGGCGACGGTGACGCTGGGGCCGCGCAGCCGGTCGGTCAGCTCCACCAGGTCGTCGCGGTTCGGCCAGCGGCGCCGGGCCCTCAGCTCACGCGCCCCGTGCAGCGCCGCGGTGTACGCGTCGAAGTAGCCCCACAGCAGCGTGATCGCCTGCTCGGCGGAGGCCCAGCGGTCCTTGGTGACACCCGTCAGCTCCGCGCCCTCCAGGAGCCTGCGGCCCGCGTGGTCCTGCAGGGCGAGGAGCGAGGTCTCGATCGCCTCGTGTTCCTCCCCGAGCCGCGCCAGCGCACGGTCCACCTCGTCCCGGTCCATTACCGGCCCGGGGGGTCCCGCGACGCCCATCGATCACCTCTCCGCTCGTGCTCTGCCACCACTGCCGGTCATCCCGAGTGAGATTCCGACGGAGACCCCGACGGAGGCTCCGACGGACATCCCAGTACACATTCCAACAGGATCAATTGTCCCGGTACTTCGGCGCCGGCGGGCCGGATATGCCGGGCAGGTCCTCCTCCAGCCACTTCGTGTAGGCCTGCGTCCACGGGCCCTTTCGGTACTCGTCCAGCACCTTGTTGACGCGGCGGACGAGGTCGTTCTTGCCCAGTTTGGCGGCCACGCCGTAGTACTCGGTGGTGAAAGGCTTGCCGCCTTTCAGTTCGACGGCCGGGTCCTGTGCCGCCTGGCCGGCCGCGAGGGCGGCGTCCGTCACCACCGCGTCGACCTCGCCGAGCTGGAGCCGGACCAGGCAGTCCAGCTGGTTGGAGACGGTCAACTGGTCCTTGTCGCCCGGGCCGCCGTCGTCCGCGTCCTTGAAGACCGCGCCGTAGGACTCCTTCTGCAGCGCCTCGAAGGCCGTGGAGCCCTCGGCCGAGCAGACCTTCTTGCCCGCCAGCGTCGCGTTGTAGCCGGTGATCGCGGATTCCTTGGGGGCGAGCACCTGCTGCCCGGTCTGGAAGTACGCGGTGGAGAAGGCGACCTGCTTGATGCGGCTGCAGTTGATGGTCATCGTGCGTACGACGATGTCGACCGTGCCGTTGTTGAGTGCCGCGATCCGCTGGTTGGTGGGGATCGCCCGGAAGATGATCTTGTTGGGGTCCCCGAGGACGTCCTCCGCGATCGCCCGGGCCAGATCGATGTCGAAGCCCTCCAGCTTGCCGTCCGCCCTGCGGTAACCCCACCGGTAGCTGTTCTGGTCGACGCCGACGATCAGCTTGCCGCGCTGCTTGATCTCGGCGACCGCCGCGCCGTCCGCGGAGGAGGGCCGCAGCGAGGACTCCGGGCTGACGCAGTCGGCGGCCTTCTCGGGCAGCACGGCGGCCGAACTCGCGCCCGCCACCGAACCGGAGGACGGGCCGCCGTGCGACAGCGGCAGCAGGGTGAGCGTGGCGGTCAGCGCACAGGCCGTCGCCATCCCGGCGACGCCGCCCCAGCCGCGGAGCCTGCGGGCGAGCCGGCGCGGCCGGCCGCCCAGCGGTGTCGTGCCCGCGGCAAAGTGCCCCGGTGCTGTCGCGCCCGCGGCCGTGTGCCCCTGCGGTGTCGTGCCCGGGGCCATGTCCCCGTGCGGTGCCGTGTCCGGAGTCCTGTGCGGCATCCCGTCGCTCATCTCTCCCCCGCTCACCGGTACTCCGAAAGCCTGCGGCCGATGCCCAGGACCGCACCCAGCGCGCCGAGCACGGCCAGCACCGCCGCGCCGACCGGCAGACCGGTGAGCGCACCCCGCCCGTCCTCCGCCGACTTCGTGAACTCGGCCTGCTCATGCGCCAGAGCCTTCTCCAGCGCGGCATCCACCCGGTCGAAGGACTGCCCCGTGGAGTCCTTGCTGCCGATCACCTTCGCCAGCGCTCCTTCGTAGTCACCGGCCTTGTCGGTGTCACTGGCGGACTTGTGCCGGGTCTTCCACTCGGACACCGCCGAGACGGCGTCCTCGACGGGGGCGCGGCCCTCGCCGTCGTCGGCGAGCCCCTCCGCGCGGCCGAGCGAGGTACGGAGCCTGCTCATGCCCGCCGTGTAGTCCGTCTCGTACTTGTCGCTCTTGCCGTCCGGGGTGAGCACGGCGCCCCGCGCGACGAGCGTCAGGTTCTCATTGGCCCGGGCCTTCAGGCTGTTGATCCGGGCGTCGTTGAGGACCTTCAGGGACTCCTGGCCGTGCGCCCGGGCGTTGTTCAGCTCGGCCCTGGCGACCGTGTGCCCGACGCCCAGCCACAGCAGGACGACCGTGGACGCCGCCGTGGCCGCGAGGAGGCCGTGGTTGAACACCCGGTTCGTACGGTGGTAGTTGCGGCGCTGGGCCCAGAACAGCCCGCCGAGCGCCACCACGCCGATGGCCAGCGACAGGAACGGCCACAGCCGGGCGGCACCGTCGTCGTCCTCGAGACGGGCCGTCTCCGCGTCGTACAGCTTCTGGGCGGCCGGGAGCAGCTCGGTGGTCATCTGCTGGTTGGCGTACCGCAGATAGGCGCCGCCGAGGGGGAGACCCTGGCGGTTGTTGGCACGGGCGCGCTCGACCAGGCCCGTGTAGCGGGGGAGCTGCTCGTTGAGCGTGGCTATCCAGCGGCCCGATTCGCTGGAACTGTCCGTGTTCGCAGCGGCCTTCACCAGCAGCTGTGAAGCGCTCGCGATGTCCTTGCGATAGCGCTCCCGGACCGCGGCGGGCTCCTGCGCACCGGTGAGGAAGCCGCTCGCCGCAGCTGTGTCGGCATCGGCCAGCGAGCGATAGATGCTCGCCGCGTCGGCGCTCAGCGGCTGGCTCTGGCTCACCACGTCGTCCGCGGCGGACGCGCGGTCGGCGATCTCGAAGGCGGTCACGGCACCGAACGCCACGACGAGCACGGCCAGTACGGCACCGATGATCCGCAGCCGCCCCGGCTCCGTCGTCGCCGCGGCGCGCAACCGCGCCGTCGTCTCCGCCCAGGCGCTGCGCCGCGCGGGAGTCCCCGGAGGCGACGCCGACTGATCTCCCGACGGCCGCGACCCCGGGCCCGGCAGCGGTCCCGAGTGCCCCGGCTGCGCCGGGACCTGCGGCACCGGAGGCGCGGGCGGGCCTGCCGCGCTCGGCGTGTGTGTCACGTGGACCTCCCCCTCGGTCACTGACGACGTCCCGCCTCCCGGCGGGTCGGGGGACGGCTTCCGGCCAGAAGTATGGCCGCAGGGGCGGACATCCACACCCAGGATTGACTGGATCTTGAGCTATCTCGCCTGTTGCGTCAATGCCGCCCCCTGTTTCCCGCGCCCCCACCATGAATACGCCGCTCGGCCTGGATCGGTTCCCATTCACCTCGGCTTACCTCGGGTTAGGACGCGAGGCCGGCCCCGCCCTGCTGCTCGTAGTGCGCCCGCAGCCTCGCGTGCGCGTGTTCCGGGGCGCCGAGGCGGTCCAGGCCGAGCAGTGCCGCGCCCAGGACGGGCGGGGAGGTCACCACGGACGCGGTCGCCTTCGGGGCGCGTGCGGCCAGCAGTTCCGTGATCCTGTTGTCGAGCTGCGGGTGGCGGGCGGCGAGGACGCTGCCGCCGAGCACCACCGGCGCCTCCTCGTCCAGCAGTCCGAGCCGGCCCAGCGCGACCGTCGACAGAGTGACCACCTCGTCCGCGAGCCGGTCGACGATCGCGCGGGCCACCCCGTCGCCGTCCGCGCTCGTCGCGAAGAGGACCGGGGTCAGTTCATGCTTGCGGGACCCCGGGATCTGCCCCAGATGCAGCGCCTCGATCAGGGCGTACATCGTCGGCAGCCCGAAGTGCCCCGGCAGCGTGCGCGCGAGCTCAGTCGGTTCGCCGCGCCCGTCCTCCGCGCGCGCCGCGAACCACAGCGCCTCCTCCGCGAGCCCCGCGCCCCCGCCCCAGTCCCCGGAGATCTTCCCGATCGCGGGGAAGCGGGCGGTGCGGCCGTCCGGCAGCATGCCGACACAGTTGATGCCCGCGCCGCACACGACGGCCACGCCCCGGGGCTCGTCGACCCCGGCGCGCAGGATCGCGAAGGTGTCGTTGCGCACCTCCGTGGTGTCGCCCCAGTCGCGGGCCCGCAGCGCCGTCGCCAACTCCCGCTCCTCGACCGGGAGATCGGCGTTGGCGAGACAGGCCGAGACATGGGCGGTGGCTCCCACGCCGGCTTCCGCGAGCGCGTGCCGCACAGGGTCGGCCAGCGCGCCGACGGCCCTCTCGATGCCGACGGCCGGCGGCTGGAAACCGCCCCCGCGGCCCGTTCCCAGCACCGATCCGTCGGCCCCGACCACCGCCACATCGGTCTTGCTGTTGCCCGCGTCGATCGCGAGGACGTGGGGCCTCGACCCGTGCTCCCGGTCCGCCGGGCCCCATGCGTTCACGCCCACGAAAGGTGCTCCCGGTTGTGTGCGATCAGCTGGTCGGTGAGTGCCTCGGCGTACTCGTACTGGCCGGTCAGCGGGTGGGACAGCAGCGCCTTGAAGACCCGGTCGCGGCCGCCGCGCAGCGCGGCCTCCAGCGCCAGGTCCTCGTACGCCGTGACATTGGCGATCAGCCCCGCGTACAGCGGGTCGACGGCCGGAACGGGGAGCGGCGTGGCGCCCTCGGTGCCGACGGCGGCCTGCACCTCGATGACGGCGTCGTCGGGGAGGAACGGCAGCGTGCCGTTGTTGTACGTGTTCACCACCTGGAACGGGCTGCCTCCCCCGCCGAGCAGCGACGCGGCCAGATCGACGGCTGCCTCCGAGTAGAAGGCGCCGCCGCGCTTGGCGAGCAGCTCCGGCTTCTCGTCGAGCGCCGGGTCGCCGTACATCTCCAGCAGTCGCTTCTCCATCGCGGCGACCTCGGCCGCCCGTGACGGCTTGGTCCGCAGCTCCCGTACGACCGCGTCGTGCGCGTAGAAGTAGCGCAGGTAGTACGAGGGGACGACGCCGAGCCGGTCGACGATCTCGCGCGGCAGCCTCAGGTCGTTGGCGATGGCGTCGCCGTGCTCGGCGAGGAGCCGCGGCAGGACGTTCTCCCCCTCGGGGCCGCCGAGCCGCACACCCGTCTCCCAGGTGAGGTGGTTGAGACCCACATGCTCCAGATGCACATCGCCCGGTGTCACACCCAGGAGCCCTGCGAACTTGCGCTGGAGGCCGATGGCCACATTGCACAGCCCGACGGCCTTGTGACCCGCCTGGAGCAGGGCCCGCGTCACGATGCCCACCGGGTTGGTGAAATCGATGATCCAGGCGTCCGGGGCGGCGCGCCGCACCCGTTCGGCGATGTCGAGGACGACCGGCACCGTGCGGAGCGCCTTGGCGAGCCCGCCGGCGCCCGTCGTCTCCTGCCCCACGCAGCCGCACTCCAGCGGCCAGGTCTCGTCCTGCTCCCGGGCGGCCTGCCCGCCGACGCGCAGCTGCAGCAGTACGGCGTCGGCGCCGGCCACGCCCGCGTCGAGGTCGTCGGTGGTCGTGATGGTCCCCGGGTGGCCCTGCTTGGCGAAGATCCGCCGGGCCAGGCCGCCGACCAGCTCCAGCCGGCCCGCCGCCGGGTCGACGAGGACCAGTTCACTGATCGGGAGGGTGTCCCTCAACCGGGCGAAGCCGTCGATCAGTTCAGGCGTATAGGTCGATCCGCCACCCACGACTGCGATCTTTGTCTGCCGGGGGTTCGGGGTTTGTCCCCCGATGGAATGCAGCATGGTGTGTTGTCAGCCCTTCACTCCGGTCAGTGTGACGCCTTCGACGAACGCCTTCTGGGCGAAGAAGAAGACGACGATCACAGGGGCCATGACCAGCACGGTCGCGGCCATCGTCAGATTCCAGTCCGTGTGGTGTGCGCCCTTGAAGGACTCCAGGCCGTAACTCAGCGTCCACGCCGCCGGGTTCTCCGATGCGTAGATCTGCGGTCCGAAGTAGTCGTTCCAGCAGTAGAAGAAGTGGAACAGCGCGGCCGCCGCGATCGCGGGCCTGGCCATCGGCAGGACGACCTTGACCATCGTGCGGAACTCGCCGCAGCCGTCGATCTTCGCTGCCTCGGTGTACTCGCGGGGGATCGTCAGCAGGAACTGGCGCATCAGGAAGATCGTGAACGCGTTGCCGAACGCGAACGGGATGATCAGCGGCCACAGCGTGCCCGCCAGGTCCAGCTGCTTGGCCCAGAAGAGATACATGGGAACGATGATCACCTGCGGCGGCAGCATCATCGCCGCGATCACCAGCATCATCATCACGTTCCGTCCGCGGAAGCGGAACTTCGCGAGCGCGTACGCCACCGGGAGACTGCTCGCCACGGCCAGCACCGTACCGAGCCCCGCGTACAGCAGCGTGTTGCGCCACCAGGTCAGGAACCCCGGCGTGTTCCACACCTCGGCGAAGTTGTTCCACTCCCAGCTGTGCGGCCACAGATCGCGGGTCAGCGCCTGGTCGTCGCTCATCACCGAGGTGAGGAACACGAACACGAAGGGCAGCAGGAAGAACAGGGCCGCGGCGACGGCGAGCGAATGGACCGCGATCCACTCCAGGGCCGCCCTGCGCCGCGCCGCCTGCCGTGCCGCCGTGCTGCTCGCCGCCGTGGACGCCGGCACAACGGCCGCACGCGCGGGAGAGAGTGTCGTCCGGGTCATCGTCGATCAGTCCTCCGCCGCCATGAAGCCGCTGCGCCTGCGCATCAGGAACACGGTGAACACCATGGCCAGGACGAACAGGACCAGCGCCACCACACTCGCCGCCCCGGTGTCGAAACGCTGGAAGCCCAGGTTGTAGACGACCTGCGGAACGGTCAGCGTGGACTTGTCGGGATAGCCGGGTTCGAAGTGCTGCCCGGAACCGCCGATCACACCGCTCGCCACCTTCGCGGCGACCAGAGGCTCCGTGTAGTACTGCATCGTGGCGATCACCCCGGTGATCACCGCGAACAGCACGATCGGCGAGATGTTGGGCAGCGTCACGTAGCGGAAGCGCTGAAAGGCGTTCGCGCCGTCCAGCTCGGCCGCCTCGTACTGCTCCTTCGGCACGTCGAGCAGCGACGCCATGAAGATGACCATGAGGTCGCCGACGCACCACAGCGCGAGCAGGGTGAGCGACGGCTTCGACCAGACGGGGCTGTTGAACCATTCGGGCTCACCGAGGCCGAGCTTGCCCAGGATCGTGTTCGTCGGTCCCGTCCCCGGGTTGAGCAGGAAGACGAACGACATCGTCGCTGCCACCGGCGGCGCCAGATAGGGCAGATAGAACAGGGTGCGGAAGAGCCCGGCCGCGGTCTTGATCTTGGTGATCAGCAGCCCGATCCCGAGCCCGAAGACGACGCGCAGCGTGACCATCACCAGCACCAGCCAGAGCGTGTTGCGCAGGGACGGCCAGAAGAAGGGGTTGTCCTGGAAGACGTACGCCCAGTTCTTCAGGCCCACCCAGGTGGGCGCGGTGAACCCGTCGTACTCCATGAAGGAGAAGTAGACGGTCGAGATCAGGGGGTACGCGAAGAAGACGCTGAACCCGACCAGCCAGGGGGAGAGGAAGCCGAGGGTCCGAAGTGTCTGTCGGGCGCGCTTCGCACGCGGGGCACCGCGTGTGCGCTTCGCCCTCAGGCCCCGTGACACAGGAGCGGTGGCCATGTCAGCCGGCCTGCTCGTTGTCCTTGTCGACCTGCGCGTCGTTCTTCTTCAGCAGCGCGTCCAGGTCCTTCTGAGCGCCCTTCTCGTACGCGAGGCCGTTGTCCTGGAGCGTCAGCAGGAAGGCGCCGCCGTTGACGGACGAGGGGGCGTGCGAGCTCTTGGGGTGCTGGGCGATGCCGACGAACGTGCGGTACAGCGGGTCGTTGTTCAGCTTCGGCGAGTTCAGCGCCGCGACGGTCGAAGGCACATTGTGGATGGCGTTGGCGAAGGAGACGACCGCGTCGGTGTCGGTGGAGAGGTACTTCACCAGCTCCCAGGCGGCGTTCTTCTTCGGGCTGTTGCTCGCGATGCCGAGGATCGTGCCGGACAGATAGCCCTTGCCGTAGTCGGCGACCTGGTCATCGGGCACCGGGAACGGCGCCGCGCCGATCTCGAACGGAAGCTTGGCGTCCGACGCCATCTTGCCGCGCCACTCGCCGTCCAGCTGCATCGCCACCTGGCCGGTGTGGAAGGGGTGCTTCGGACCCCACTCGTCGCCGAGCCCGGTGCGGAACTTGTTGAGCTTCTCGAACCCGCCGAGATCGTCCACCAGCTTCTTCTGCCACGTGAACAGGGACGTGACCGCCGGGTCCTGGGCCGTGCCGGACTTGCCGTTCCCATCGGTGTACCTGACGCCGAACTGGCTGCCGTAGTGCTCGACGGTGGTCTCGTAACCCTGGTAGAGCGGCATGAAGCCGAGCCGCTCGAAGCCGTCGCCCGTGGTCTTGGTGAGCTTCTTCGCGACCGCGTCGAACTCGGACAGCGTCTTCGGCGGGGCCTTGATCCCGGCCTCCTCGAAGGCCTTCTTGTTGTAGTAGAGGCCGTACGCGTCCCCGAGCAGCGGCACCGCGCAGCGGGTGCCGTCGTGCTCGGTGTACTTGGCCATCTGCGGCAGGAAGGTCTTCTCCGGGTCGATCTTCGACTTCTCCAGGAACGGCTTCAGGTCGGTGAGCGCCTTGGAGGAGCAGAATCGCCCCACGTTGTCCGTGGTGAAGGACGACACCACATCCGGCGCGTTCGAGCCGCCCGTGCGCAGCGCCTGGTTGAGCTTGTCGTCCGTGATGCCCTTGACGACCTTGACTTTGATGTTGGGGTGCTTGTCCTCGAACGCCTTGATGTTCTCCTCGATCGCCTTGACCTCGCCGGCAGCGCTCCAGCCGTGCCAGAAGGTGAGCGTGGTCCGTGCGTTCGGGTCGTCATTCGCACCGGTGTCGTTCGACCCCGTACAGGCGGTGGCGAGCAGGGCTGTCGAAGCGGTCGCGGCCAGCGCGACAGCCGTTTTCCGGCGGATTCCGGGCATGACGGGATCTCCCTGTGACGGTCTGACGGTCTGATGGAGTAACGGGCGGGACAGGGCCGGGGGCTGAGGAGGTCAGCGTGCGGAGGTGTCGAAGACTTCGTCGCGGGTCGCTGCCAGGGCGCTCTCCAGCGCCCCGCGCAGCACGGGGTGTTCCTGTACATCGCCGATGACCAGGCGGGGCCGGGAGGCGGCCAGTTCGGCGAGTTCCGCCTGGACCCGGTCACGAAGCGGCTCCCCGCCGGCGAGGACCAGCCGGCCGGAGAGCACCACGAGTTCCGGGTCGAGTACGGCGACCATGGAGGCGAGACCGGTGGCCAGCCCGGTCCCGAAGGTGTCGAGCAGGGTGCGGTACGGTCCCCGGTCCCCGGCCGTCACCGCTGCCGCCGCCTGCCGCAGCAGCTCCGACGCCACGTCGGCGTGCGGGCCGTGCCCGACGCCTTCGATGCCGAGTTCCCGGGCCAGCCGGGGGACCATCTGCGCACCGGCCAGTTCCTGGAAGCCGCCGCTGCCGGCTTTCGCGACCTGCCGCACCAGGGGCGTTCCGGGCACCGGCAGGAATCCGACCTCACCGGCGCCGCCGGTGAAGCCGCGGTGCAGCCGGCCGCCGATGACGAGCGCGGCGCCGAGGCCCTCCTCGTTCCACAGCAGTACGAAGTCCTCGTGACCACGGGCCGCACCGAGCCGCTGCTCGGCCACGGCGACCAGGTTCACGTCGTTCTCGTACTCGACCGGCATGGGCAGTGCGGCCGCCAGCTCGTCGAGCAGCGCGGGCGAGTGCCAGCCGGGGAGGTGGGACGCGTACCGCAGCCGCCCCGTCGACGGGTCGAACGCGCCCGGCGTCCCGATGACCAGCCGGTGCACCTCGTCCCGGGTGATCCCGGCCGCCTTCACGGCCCCGTCGAGAGCCTCGGTCACCTGCCGCACGACGCTGTCGGCGCGCCGCCCCGGCGTCCCGAGGACGAACTCCCCGACGGTGGCCCCGGTGATGTCGGCGACCGCGGCACGGATGCGCTTCGGCGTCACATCGAGCCCGGCGGCGTACCCGGCGCGTGCGTTGACCGCGTACAGCTGCGCGCTGGGGCCCGGGCGCCCCTCGGTCGTGCCGGTCGCGACCACCAGTCCGGCGGCCTCCAGCCGAGCCAGCAGCTGGGAGGCGGTGGGCTTGGAGAGCCCGGTCAGCTTCCCGATGCGGGTCCGTGAGAGCGGCCCGTGCTCCAGCAGCAGATCGAGCGCGGCCCGGTCGTTCATGGCGCGGAGTACGCGCGGCGTCCCCGGGGTAGTACCCGCCACGACGGATGCACCTCACCTTCAAGCAACAGAGCACCGTATCGTGCACTGTTAGGAAAGTTTCCTATTCGATGTCGAGAACGTAAGTGCCCCGTCATCGGGTCGTCAATACCTCTCGAGGCACGCCGCGCACGCGGCAACCAAAGCGTTACGCGCCGCTCCGGGGACGCTGATGCGAAGGGGCGCCCCCGCCGTCATGGCGGGGGCGCCCCTTCTTTGTGCTGTGCGCGCCGCTACTTCGACAGACCCGGCGGCGGTGTGATCGGGGAGGCCGCCATCGACTGGGGCGACGTCGACGAGGAGTACGCCGACGGGGCCGCCACGCCCGCCGTCGGGTCCTTGACCGGCTGCTCGCCGTCGGCCTGCTGCGGCAGACCGCCCACGATCCGGATGCCCGCCTGGTCGAAGGCGCGCTTGATCCGCCAGCGCAGCTCGCGCTCCACACCGAGGGCCTTGCCCGGCATCGTCTTCGCGGAGACCGACACCGTCATCGAGTCCAGCAGCACCTCGGTCAGGCCCAGCACCTCGACCGGACCCCACAGCCGCTCGTTCCACGGCTCGTCCTTGGTCATCGACGAGGCGGCCTCCTCGATGACCTCGCGCACCCGGTCCATGTCCTCGGTCGGGCGGACCGTCACGTTCACCGAGGCGGTCGCCCAGCCCTGGCTGAGGTTGCCGATCCGCTTGACCTCGCCGTTGCGGACGTACCAGATCTCACCGTTGTCGCCGCGCAGCTTCGTCACGCGCAGGCCGACCTCGACCACCTCGCCGGACGCGACGCCCGCGTCGATGCTGTCCCCGACCCCGTACTGGTCCTCCAGGATCATGAAGACGCCGGAGAGGAAGTCGGTGACCAGGTTCCGGGCGCCGAAGCCGAGCGCCACGCCCGCGACGCCCGCCGAGGCGAGCAGCGGAGCCAGATTGATGTTGAGCGCGCCGAGGATCATCAGCCCCGCGGTGCCCAGGATCACGAACGACGCGACCGAGCGCAGAACCGAGCCGATCGCCTCGGAGCGCTGCCGACGGCGCTCCGCGTTCACCAGCAGACCGCCGAGGGCGGTGCCCTCCACTGCCTGGGCGCTGCGGTTCATCCGTTCGATCAGCCTGGTGAGCGCGCGGCGGATGGCGATCCGCAGCAGCACCGCGATCACCACGATCAGCAGGATCCGGAGGCCGACGCTCAGCCAGGTGGACCAGTTCTGCTCCACCCAGCCCGCGGCGTTGGTGGCCTTCTCCGCGGCCTCGTCGAGGGTGACGGGCGGGGCTGACGGATCGGCGGCCAGGGACACGACGGATACCTCCAGGGCTTACATCGGCGGTCCAACCACACTAACGGGGCACACGCCGTGCCCTTGTTGTTCTGTTCGAGGGAGAGACAAGGCTCACCCGGGGAACTTCCTGGTGTGGTCGAGCGCACACAAAATCCTTCCGGCCCGTTACGAGGACGTAGTGGCGCTTCGACCAGGCATGAGGAGAGACTGAGAGCAGATCGTCCCGGCGCGAGCCACGCGCCGCCGGCGTACAAGGAGGCATCCGTGCCGCATGTCCTGGTCCTCAACGCGTCGTACGAGCCCCTCGGCGTCGTACCGCTCCGCCGCGCGCTCGTCCTCGTCCTCGAGAACAAAGCCATCTGTCTCGAGGAGTCCGGCGCCTTGATGCACAGTGCGACCCGGGTTCTGCCCGCGCCCAGCGTGGTCAGACTCAAACGCTTCGTCCGGGTCCCCTACCGGGGGCCCGTTCCTCTTACCCGCCGCGCGCTGTTCGCCCGCGACGGGGGCCGCTGCATGTACTGCGGTGGCGTCGCAACCAGCGTCGACCACGTCATTCCGCGCAGTCGCGGTGGTCAGCACGTATGGGACAACGTGGTGGCCGCGTGCCGCCGCTGCAACCACGTCAAGGCCGACCGGCACCTGCGGGAGCTGGGCTGGCGGCTGCGGCACCAACCCGCCCCGCCGAGCGGCCTGGCCTGGCGCATCATCGGCACGGGGCATAGGGACCCGCGCTGGCTGCCATACCTGCAGCCGTACGGCGCGGACGACGCGATGGCCCGGATCGACGGCATTTCTGCCTGAGGATCCGGGCCTCTGTTGTGTGCGGGGGCGCCTCCGGCGGGGGTGAGGTGACGGTGTGCCCGGTGTGCTGGGTGCGCCTCCGGCGGGGGTGCGGTGTCGGTGTGGCCGGTGCCGTGGCGGCGTCCGGTGTGTCCGTCCTCAAGCGCCGGACGGGCTTGGTGTGGCTGCTGCCGGTGGGTGGCGGGGGTGCGGTGTCGGTGTGGCCGGTGCCGTGGGCGCGGCCGGTGTGTCCGTCCTCAAGCGCCGGACGGGCTCGGGGTGTGCCGGTGGGTGGTGGGGCGGGGCCCCTCCGGGCTCGACTCCTCGGGACCGGCGGGTTGCCCGGTACCGCGGGATCACCCGGTGCTTCCGCCGGTCCCTGCGGGGCCGACCCTGCACGGCCCCGCCCCGGACCGTCCGCCGACTGTGGGTCGTGGGTGGTGGGTTCCGGTTCGGCCCGGGTCCGGCTCGGATGCCGGGTGCGGGCCGTGGGTGAGGGGGCCGGTTCGGCCCCGGCCGGTCATCGGGTGCGGGGTCGGGTGTTTGTGCGGCGCGGAGCTGCCGCGGGGGCTGGGGGCGGAGCCCCCAGTTTCGGGAAGGGGTGGGGCTGGGGGAAGTACCCGCGGCCCGTGAGGGCCTAGTCCGCTACCGCGTACGCCTCCACTGACCACAGCGAGTAGCCGAAGCGCGTCGCCCGCGCGTCGCCCTGGACGCGCAGGAAGCGCGTGTCCGGCGCGTCCATGCGGACCGATTCGCGGGCGCCGCGGCCGTCGCGGACCGTCGCCGCCGTGCGCCAGGTGCGGCCGTCGGCGGAGACCTGGATGCGGTACTTCGTGGCGTGGGCGTCCTGCCAGTGCAGGACGACCTGCCCCACCCGGGTCGGACCGGAGAGCTCGGCCTGCCACCAGGCGCCGTCCTCCGCGGGGGAGGACCAGCGCGTGGCCGGGTCCCCGTCGACCGCCGCGGAGGCAGGGAAGTCCGGTGTCTCGTCGCCCGAGGAGGAGGCCGTGGCGGTGCGGAGCAGATCGGGCCCGCCGGTCTTCGGGTAGGCCCGCACCGTCAGCGTGCGTTCCTCCTCGCCGAAGGTGAAAGGCACCTGGTACTCGCCCGCCGGCGTCGTCGCGGGGACCGTGACCTCGACGGGCACCGCCGTACGGGCGCCGCGCGGCACGCGTGTCTGCGGCGGCACCGTCACCCGGATGCCGTTCGGCGTCCTCGCGGCGAGTGCACCGCGCACCTCGTCGGGGCGCTGCGCCGAGACGAACGCGTCGAAGCGCTGCGGCCCGCCGCCGATCTCGGTGTCCAGCTCGCCCCGGGCGAGATCCAGCCGTGCCTGCGGCTCGTCGTCGAACCACGGCACGAGCGCGTGCACCCCCGGCGCGCCGGTGATCCGTACGGCGTCCGCCCGCAGCCCCTCCGTCGGGCTCTGGGTCCAGCCGGACGGAGTGAGCGCGCCGAGCCGGCGCCACCCCTCGCCCGGCACATGTGCCTCCAGCGCGCCGGTGGCGCCGTCCTGGCCCGGCTCGGTCATCGCCGTCACGGCAGCGACGGAGCGGGCGCGGCCCAGCCGTACCGTGTACGCGTCGGCCGTACGGGTCACGGACCCGGCCGCGCGGGCCGCGCCCGTCCACGCCGCGGACTCCTTCGCCGCCCGGCTCAGGAACGGGCCGAGGACCCCCTTGCCGACGGTCACCTGCTGCCGGCCGATCGCCGTACGCACCGGATTCAGCGCGAGAGAGGCCCGCCACGCCGCCGCGCCGTCGCCGCGGGCCTGCGCCTGCAGCATGTCGACGGCGAGCTCGCCGGCCCGGCCGTACCGCGCCAACTGGTCCACCCACGGCCGCACTTCGGCGTCCAGCGCGGCCAGGCTCGCGTGCCCGGACCCCGCTCCCTGATCCTGGACCGGTCCCAGCCGCTGCGGCGCCTCCCGCATCACGGTGAACGCGTTCCGCAGCCGCCTCGCGGCCTCGTCCCTGGCGGCCGCGTCGGTGGTCGTACGGGACCGCCAGAACTCGGCCAGCAGCGGCTGCAGATACGCGGATTCGTTGGGGTTGAGGAGGGACGACGCATGGTTCCCGGCGAGCACGCCGAGCGCCTCCCGGGTCTTCGGGTCGCCGTCGGCGAGGTCGTCCATCGCCGCCCGCCAGGACTCCTGCGGCTGGTAACCCTTCGGGTTCCACGCGTAGTCGGCGGCGGTGAACAGCGGGATGCGGGACGCGGTCGCCTGCTCGCTCGCGTTGGCGAGCAGCGCGGCGGACCCGGTCGCGACGGCCGGTTCCCGGCCGGTGTACGGGCCGAGGAAGATGCGGTCCTGCGCGTAGTCGTTGACCGGGTAGTTGTCCATGGTGACCAGCGGGTGCCGGAACACCTCGCGCGCCCCGGCCAGTTCCCGCCCGGTGATGGTGCGCGGGACGACGCCGACTCCGGTCCACGCGACCTGGACGCGGCTGTCCAGCTGCGAGGCGAGCGCCGTGCGGTACTCGGTGGCGCCGTCCTGGTAGAACTCCGTCGGCATGATCGTGAGCGGGGCGGCCGCGGGATGGCGGTCGGCGAGATGCCGGGCCACCTCACCGGCCAGCCGCGCCTGCGCCTTCGCCGCGGCCTCGGGCCCCGAGCCGAACGTGTCGGCGTCCCGGCCGCAGTGCCACTCGCTGTAGCTGACGTCCTGGAACTGCAGCTGGAAGGCGCGTACGCCGAGCGCCCACATCGCGTCGATCTTGCGCTTGAGCGCCTTGACGTCGTCGTCCGATGCCAGACACATGGACTGGGCGGGGGCGACGGCCCAGGCGAGCGTCACATGGTTGGCGCGGGCCCGCTCGGCGAGCGCGCGGAACTCGGCGCGCTGGTCCGCGGGATACGGCTCGCGCCAGCGGGCCTGCCGGAACGGGTCGTCGCCCGGCGCGTACAGGTACCGGTTCTGCTTGGTGCGTCCCATGAAGTCGAGCTGTGCGAGGCGCTGTTCACGGCTCCACGGCCGGCCGTAGAAACCTTCCGTCATCCCGCGCACGGCCGTACCGGGCCAGTCGCGTACGACGACCCCGGCGACCGAACCGTCCCTGACCAGCTGCCGGAGCGTCTGCGCCCCGTGGAACAGCCCGTCGCCTCCGACGCCGTCCAGGGCGACGGTGTCCCGGCCGGCGACGCGGCCCGCCGCGATGCGGTAGCCGCCGGCGGGCAGATCGACGCGCTCGGGTACGCGCAGGGCGCGCAGCGCGTCCAGTGCGCCACTGCCGCCGAGACGGACCACGGGCCCCTGGCCGGGCAGCGCGGTGTGGATGGTGCGCACACCGGCGGCACGCAGGGTGTCCCGGACCGTCTCCACCGCGTACGGATCGGCGTCGGGGGCCACCAGGAGGGTCGCCTCCTCGCCGAGCGGTACGGCACGGCCGCCGGCCTTGAGCGTCTGCGGGCGCGGCCAGACGGCGGGCAGCCCCGTGCCGTCCGCGCGGTCGGGCACGGTGGCGGTGGCCGAACCGGGCACGTCGGGTGCGGCGACGGCTCCTGGAGCATTGCCGAACAGGCCGCCGATCACGGCGACGGCGACGGCGGTCGCCGTCTGCTTCCTGCGCCCGAACCGCACGTCCGGCTCCCCTCCAGGCTCCCGTGTCCATCGAAACGGATTCGAGCCCACCACCGGTGTGGTGAACGTGTCAATGCGGGTGCCGCTTGTGTCGTATTTGCCCATCGGCGCGCAGGACCGTGCAACGGTCCGCTCAACTTCCGTGCGTGGAGCAGAATGTGACACGGAACACGTTGACGAGAGGCGTACGTCTGCGGCCGTGCCCACTGGGTAGGCCTGCAATGTCCTGTTGCCCACCTTAGGAGGCCCCCGTGGCCGCATCCGCACAGCTGCTGCTCCCCGCCCTGTCCAAACAGGTGCCCGGTCCCCTCACGAGTGAGCCGCCGCTCGCCGACGCCGCACCTCTGACCAGCGAGCCGCCGCTCGCCGTGGCCGCCCCCCTCACCAGCGAACCGACCGCCCCCGGCACCGCCGGCGGCACGGAGTCCCCAGGAGTCTGAATGGGCCTGGCCCGGCTGGCCGCGTTGCACGGTGTCGCCACCTCGTACTCGCCCTCGGCGGGCGTCACCGTCCCCGTCCCCGACTCCACGGTCGTCGCGGTGCTCGCCGCGCTCGGCGTGGACGCCGCCACCCCGGACGCGGTCCTGGCCGCCCTCTCCGCGGCGGACGCCGCAGCCGCGGAGCGTCTGCTCCCGCCGACGGTCGTGGCCTGGCTCCCGGCCGCCGAGCCGCCCGTGGCCCTCCCGGAGCGCACCCGTGTGCGGGTGCGGCTGGAGGAGGGCGGCTCGCTGGAGTGGCGTGAGCGTGCGGTCGTCGCCCCGGCCGAGGCCGTTCGGGAGACCGCGCGGCACGAGTGGGCCCAACTGCCGCCCGGAGTGCACCGGTTGGACGTGCGCACGCCCGGCGGGCGGAAGGCGCGCGCCACGCTGGTCGTCGCGCCGGAGGCGGTGCCGCAGCCCGAGGGCCGGGTGCACGGATTCCTGGTGCAGCTCTACTCGCTGCTGTCCGGCCGCTCCTGGGGCATGGGGGACCTCGGGGACCTCGGGGAGCTGGCCGCCTGGGCGGGCCGGGATCTCCGGGCCGGGTTCGTCCAGGTCAACCCGCTGCACGCGGCGGTGCCCGGCGTGCCGACCGATCCCTCCCCGTACCGCCCGTCGTCGCGCCGCTTCCCGGATCCGGTGCATCTGCGGATCGAGGGCATCCCCGAGTACGCGTACGTCATCGGCCAGGACCGGAGCCGGCTGGACGCGCTCGTGGAGAAGGCGGCCGGGCTGCGGGTCTCCGTCCTGGAGAAGGGCGCGCTGATCGACCGCGACGCCGTCTGGGAGCTCAAGCTCCAGGCCCTGGAGCTCGTGCAGCGGGTCCCGCTCGGACCCGGTCGCAGGGCCGAGTACTGCGCGTTCCTCGCCGCGCAGGGCCAGGCGCTGGACGATCACGCCACCTGGTGCGCCCTCGCCGAGGTCTACGGCTCGGACTGGCACTCCTGGCCCGCCGGACTCCGCGATCCGCGCTCCGCCGAGACATCCCGGGCCCGCGGCGAGCTGATGGACCGGGTCGACTTCCACTGCCGGCTCGCCTGGCTGACCGACGAGCAGCTGGCCGCGGCGTCCACGGCCGCGCGCGACGCCGGAATGGCCGTCGGCATCGTCCATGACCTCGCCGTCGGGGTGCACCCGGGCGGCGCGGACGCCTGGGCGCAGCAGGACGCGTTCGCCGCCGGGATGTCGGTGGGCGCACCGCCGGACGCGTTCAACGCGCGCGGCCAGGACTGGGGGCTGCCGCCGTGGCGCCCGGACGTCCTCGCCGCCTCCGGCTACGCCCCGTACCGCGGGCTGCTGCGCGGCCTGCTGCGGCATGCGGGCGCGCTGCGCCTCGACCACGTCATGGGCCTGTTCCGGCTCTGGTGGGTGCCGAGCGGCGCCGAGGCCACCGAGGGCACGTACGTCCGGTACGACGCCGAGGCGATGCTCGCCGTCCTCGTGCTGGAGGCGCACCGCGCGGGCGCCGTCGTCATAGGGGAGGATCTCGGCACGGTCGAGCCGGGCGTGCGCGAGGTCCTCTCGCGCCGCGGGGTGCTGGGCACGTCCGTGCTCTGGTTCGAGCGCGACTGGGACGGTACGGGCCGCCCGCTGGCCCCCGGGAGCTGGCGCGAGAGCTGTGTGGCCACGGCGACCACCCACGATCTGCCGTCCACCGCGGCCCGCCTCACCGGCGAGCACGTGGCGCTGCGCCACCGGCTGGGGCTGCTCACCCGGCCGCTGGAGCAGGAGCGTAGGGAGGACTCCGCGGAGGTCGCCGAGTGGCTCGCGTATCTGACCCGGCTCGGACTGCTGCCCGAGGGCACCCGCGACGAGGAGGGCGAGATCCGCGCCGTCTACCGCTTCCTGCTGCGCACCCCCGCCCGGATGGTGGGCGTCTGGCTGCCGGACGCCGTGGGGGACCGGCGCCCGCAGAACCTGCCGGGCACCTGGGACCAGTACCCGAACTGGCGGCTGCCCGTCGGGGACGCGGAGGGCCGCCCGCTGACGCTGGAGGAGCTGGCCGCGTCGCCCCGGCTGCACGCCCTGATGGAGGTCTTCCGTCCGGCGTCCGCAGCTCGTACGGGCACCCCGGGCGCGCGCCCCTCCTAGCCGTTCGCTACGTTTGCACCGTGGACAAGAAGAACGCCCTGCGCGCCGGCACCGTCGCGGCCGGTACGACGCTGATGATGCTGCTCATGTCGTCCCCCGCGCTCGCGCTGATGCCCGACGACGGCGACGACCCGGGCCCCGGCCTGAGTGTGGCCGAGACGCTCGGCCTGTACGTCGTGTTGCCGATCGTCCTGTTCCTGGTGATCGTGGGCCTGGTGATGGTCCTCGACAAGTCCGACAGGCCCAAGAAGCAGGCCTGAGCGCGCACTCCTTCCCGAGTACGCACTCTTCACGCTCTTCGTGAGGGCGCCGCACGGTCCCGGTACCGTGCGGCGCCCTCACGCGTTCCCCGGCGGGGAGCGGCTCAGGCCCCCATCGAGCTCAGCAGCTTCCGCAGCAGCCCGGAGAGCTGCTCCGCCTCGTCCTCGTCGAGCGCCGAGCCCAGGGCCTCCCGCTGCGCCGCGAGCCCTGCCTCCACGGCCCCGTCCACCAGCTCGCGGCCCCGCTCGCTGAGCGTCACCCGCAATCCGCGCCGGTCGTGCGGATCGGGGCTGCGGCTGAGCAGCCCGGCCTTCTCCAGCCGGTCCAGCCGGCCGGTCATCCCGCCTGTCGTCAGCATCAGTGTCTGGGACAGCTGGCGGGGCGAGAGCGTGTAGGGCTCCCCGGAACGCCGCAGCGTCCCCAGGACGTCGAACTCCCCGCGCGAGAGGCCGTACGGCTTGTACGCCTTGTCGTGGAGCAGGGCCATCGCGTTCGCCAGGCGGTAGATCCGCCCGAAGACGGCCATCGGGACGGTTTCGAGCTCGGGTCGTACGACGGCCCACTGCGCGATGATCGCGTCCACGGGATCCGGGGTGGGGGCGGGAGTGGAGGTCATGGGAACAGTTTCGGCCCAGACATGGTTGCTGGCAAGCAAGTGACTTGCATCTAAGTGGCTTAGCCCTAAGCTACTTAGCGACAAGCCACCTCGCGTTCGTTGTTTGTTGTTCGTCGTTCGCGTCCGCCGCCCATGAAGGGGCTGCCATGTCCGTCCGCAACGCCGCCGTCGCCGTCACGGCCGTCACCGCCCTCGCCCCGGTCTCCTGGGGCACCACCTACGTCGTCACCACCGAGTTCCTGCCGCCCGACCGCGC
Source organism: Streptomyces sp. NPDC043870 (assembly GCF_056435785.1). Taxonomy (NCBI): domain Bacteria; kingdom Bacillati; phylum Actinomycetota; class Actinomycetes; order Kitasatosporales; family Streptomycetaceae; genus Streptomyces; species Streptomyces sp. NPDC043870. The sequence continues at coordinate 257,251 of NZ_JBWKDT010000005.1, read as the reverse complement.
CCTGTTCACCGGAGTGATGCGCGCCCTGCCCGCCGGTCTCGCCCTGCTCGCGCTCACCCGCACGCTGCCGCGCGGCGTCTGGTGGGGGAAGGTGGCGGTCCTCGGCGCGCTCAACATCGGGGCGTTCTTCCCGCTGCTCTTCCTCGCCGCGTACCGGCTGCCCGGCGGGGTCGCCGCCGTCGTCGGCTCGGTCGGGCCGCTGTTCGTCATCGGCCTCGCGACCCTGCTGCTGGGCGACCGGCCAACCGTACGCGGGCTGCTCGCCGCCATCGCCGCGGCCTTCGGCGTCAGCCTGGTCGTCCTCAAGGCGGGCGCCGCGCTCGATCTGGTCGGTGTGCTCGCCGGGCTCGCGTCCGCCGCGTCGATGTCCGCCGGGATCGTGCTCACCAAGCGCTGGGGCCGGCCCGAGGGGGTCGGCCCGCTCGTCATGGCCGGCTGGCAGCTCACCGCCGGCGGACTGCTGATCGCGCCGTTCGCCTTCCTCGTCGAGGGCGCCCCGCCCGCGCTCGACGGCCGCGGCGTCGCCGGCTACCTCTATCTCGCGCTCGCCAACACCGCCGTCAGCTACTGGCTCTGGTTCCGCGGCATCGAGCGGCTCACCGCCACCTCCGTCACGCTGCTCGGCCCGCTCTCGCCGATCACCGCGGCCGTCATCGGCTGGGCGGCGCTCGGCCAGGACCTGACACCGGTGCAGCTGCTCGGCATGGTGATCGCGTTCACCGCCACGATCGTCGGCCAGATCGCTCCACGCCCCTCCGAACCATTCAGTTCTGCTGAAAGGAATTCTCGAAAAGATTCGATGGACCTGGGTATTCGGGCGGTGCGACGGTAGGTCCCGCAACCGAGATCCCCATCCGGGGAGAGAGGCGAGGGATACACCGTGGCAGTCCTGGACCGCGTCCGCAGCAGTGAGGCGACGACCACCGCGAGCAGGGTGAAGCAGGCCTCCGGCCTCGGCATCCTCCTCGCGGTCGTCGCGACGGTGGTCTGGTCGGGCAGCTTCGTCACCTCCCGCGCCCTGCACGACTCCGTCCCGCCCGTACAGCACGCCTTCTGGCGCTGGATCATCGCTGTCGCCGCCGTCGCCCCGTTCGCGGCCCGCGAGACCTGGCGGCAGCGGCATCTGATCCGCCGTCATCTGGGCTTCGTGTCCCTCGCCTCGCTGCTCGGCGTCACCGTCTACAACACCCTCGTCAACCAGGCGGGAGTCTCCACCACCGCCGGCAACATGGGCATGATCATGGCTGCCTCACCGGCCCTGATGGCCGTGTACGAACGCCTCGGCGGCGCCCGCCTCGGCGCCCGGCGCGTGGCCGGAACGCTGATCGCCTGCGCCGGCGTACTGCTGCTCGTCGGCAAGGGCTCCCTGGACTTCGCTGCGGGCGACCTGTGGGTCATGGCCGGCGCGGTCTGCTTCGGCTCGTACAGTGCCCTGCTCAGGCGCCGCCCCGCCGGACTCGGCGGACGCACCTTCCTCCTCGGCACGTTCGTGCTCGGTGCGCTGATGCTGCTGCCCGCCTACGCGATCAGCCTCGCCGTACAGGGCGGCTTCGAACCCACGGCGGAAACCGTCGGCCCGCTCGTGTACGTCGGCGTCTTCTCCTCCGCCGTCGCCTTCTTCGCCTGGAACAAGGCGATCGCCCTGATCGGCGCGGCCCGCGCGGGCGTCGTCTACTACCTCCAGCCGGTCTGCGTGGCCCTGCTCTCCTTCGTCATCCTCGACGAGCCGTTCGGGCCGGTGCAGGCACTGTGCCTGGCGCTGATCCTGGGCGGGGTGGCGCTGGGCGCTGCGCGGGGGCGGTGAGGCGGCACGGGGCCTGAGAGCGGTGCGGGGCGGTGACCGGCCGTCCCCCGGCCCCAGGCACCGGGGGGGGGGGGGGGGGGGGGGGGGGGGGGGGGGGGGGGGGGGGGGGGGGGGGGGGGGGGGGGGGGGGGGGGGGGGGCGTGCCCATGGCCCGCGGCGTCTAGGCGGGGTGGTCG